>JBFGHG010000791.1:0-2398 GCA_041578395.1 Acidobacteriota bacterium | reverse complement strand
CGCCCAGGTCCAGCGCCTCGTCCTCGCCGACGAAGACGGGATCGGAGAACCTCGGCTGATACTGTTCGGTGTACACCTGCACCTGGTAATACCCGATTTCGATCTGCGAGGCGCGTCCATCGATGAAGAAACGGCCCTCGCGATCCACCCACGCCTGGGTCCGGTAGTAGTAGCAGTCGTTGCCGTTCGGGCAGGCGTACAGGTACAGTCCCGTCCAGGCGGGCGGTTCGCTCGGAAGGGGAGTCCCGTCCAGCGCGTCCAGCACCCTGCCCTGGATCGACCCGATGAAGCGGCGAGGCTGCATTTGCAGGTCGCCCAGGTCGAGGCTGGCGTCCACCTCCAGCGTGAAGACCTCGGTGAAGTGGTTCTCGTACAGGTTCGCCCAGGCCGCCACCTGGTAGTCGCCGGGACTCAGGCGTTCCCCGTAGAAGTTCTCGGCGAACGAGATCCGCCCGTCCGCGTCCGCGGAGACGTACTGTACCCAGTCATAACATCCGTAGTAGCGGCAGCGCAGCAGCACCGCGCTGGCATAGGTCGGGAAGTCGCCCGACAGTCCCATGCCGGTGTCCGCGTCCACCAGCCTGCCCGTCACCGGGCCGGCGAACTCGCGCGGTCCCACCCGCAGCGTGTAGCTGCCGGAGAAGTAGGACTCGGTGAACGTGTAGTCGCAGCACGAGTTGGCGGCCAGGACGAACCGGCCGTCGTCGGGCACCGTGAAGTAGGCGAAGGCGTTCGGGAAGCCGCCGCCGTCGTCGTCCACCAGCAGCAGATTGCAGGTCGAGTCGAACACGCCCAGCATGGGGTCGTACAGGGGGTTGTCACCGCTGGAGAACAGCGACACCTGCATTTCCGCGCCGGGCACGCCGAAGAAGCGGAAGAAGTCGACGTCGCCCGGAGTCGACTCCGCCAAAGTACCGGTCACCTGGAACGGATACGCCACGGCGCCAAACAGCTGCGCGGAGTCGCAGGGGTGGTTGGGTTCCACGTCCACCCCCTGAGCCGACACCGCCACGCTCGAAAACACGAGCACACAAAGCCCCCCCACGAGGCACACACGAGAGTTCTTCATTGGTTTCTTGACTGTCCTCGGGCCTGACGCGGCCCCCGGGAATCACCGCTCGAAGGGCGGTGAGCTGTTTTTCCATTCGACCGTCCGGACCGCCCCCATGGCGACCTCGGGGTCAACGCGAAATCATAAGGACAGGACGGCGTCCAAAGCTCGGCAGAAATGCGGAAAAACTCGCAGGAAAGGACGGAAAACTGTGCAGAAATGACGGGGTTACTCGCCGAACAGGGTCAGCTGGGCCTCCTTCAACTCCTTGATCCGGTCGCGGAACCGCGCGGCCGCCTCGAACTCGAATTTCTCCGCCGCCGCCTTCATCTCCCGGTCCAGCCGAACGATCTCCTCGTCCACCTGCTCGGCCGATTCGTACTCCTCCAGCTTTTCGGCCACCAGCGGGACCTCGTAGTAGTCCAGCTGAGTCATCTCCAGCAGGGTGGTGTCGATCGGCTTGAGGATCGACTGCGGCGTGATCCCCTCGCGCCGGTTGTACGCTTCCTGCATCTCGCGGCGGCGGCCGGTCTCGTCGATGGCCCGCTGCATCGAGTCGGTCACCCGGTCGGCGTAGAGGATGGCGGTGCCGTGCAGGTGGCGGGCGGCGCGTCCCACCGTCTGGATCAGGGAGGTCTCGCTGCGCAGAAAACCCTCCTTGTCGGCGTCCAGAATCGCCACCAGCGAGACCTCGGGCAGGTCCAGGCCTTCCCGCAGCAGGTTGACGCCCACCAGCACGTCGAAGCGGCCCAGCCGCAGGTCCCGCAGGATCTTGACCCGCTCCAGCGTGTCCACCTCCGAGTGCAGGTAGCGGACCGAGACGCCCACCTCCGTGTAGAACTCGGTCAGCTCTTCGGCCATCCGCTTGGTCAGGGTGGTGACCAGCACCCGCTCGCCCCGCTCCGAGCGCCGCCGGATCTCTTCGAGCAGGTCGTCGATCTGGCCCTTGACCGGCCGGATCTCGATGGGCGGGTCCATCAGTCCGGTGGGGCGGATCACCTGCTCCACCAGCACGCCTCCGCTCTTGTCCAGCTCGTAGTGCCCGGGCGTGGCCGAAACGTAGATGGTCTGCGGCACCCGCTGGACGAACTCAGCGAAGTTCAGGGGCCGGTTGTCCAGCGCCGAGGGGAGCCGGAAGCCGAACTCCACCAGGTTCAGCTTGCGGGAGCGGTCGCCTTCGTACATGCCGCGCACCTGCGGGACGGTGACGTGGCTCTCGTCCACGAAGAAGAGGGCGTCGTCCGGGAAGTAGTCGAGCAGCGTGGGGGGCGGCTCGCCGGGGGCGCGGCCCGTGAGGTGGCGGGAGTAGTTCTCGATCCCGCGGCAGTAGCCCAGCGTCTTGATCAT
>JBFGHG010000790.1:0-2399 GCA_041578395.1 Acidobacteriota bacterium | reverse complement strand
TCCAGGTCATCCTCCAGCGTGAAGCGCAGAGTCTGCTCCACACCCAGTTCGACCTGATCTCCCTTGGTCAGCAGGACGAACGCCGTGCCGGCGGCGGCACCCGCTCCGGCGCCCTTGGCGGCTCCGTCGCCCCCGTCCAGAATCGCGCCGAGTGCCGCGCCGATCCCCGACGCCCCGCCGATCTTCAGCGCGTCCTTTTTCTTGGTGCCTTTCGCCTTCCAGGTCAGCGGGTGCACCTCGAGGTCGTATACCTCTTCGCCAACCCGCAAGGTCTTGAGCGTCAGCACCAGGTGAGCGCGTCCCTTGACTCGCCCGCCGTCTTCCGCCTCGACGACCCGGCCGGTGACTTCACTGCCGGCGGGAGCCAGCACCTCGCCCTCGGCTTCCAGGCCGTGTCCCAGCGTGGCCACGAACTCGTCGCCCGAGCGGTTCTCTTCGGAGCTGAGCGATTGCCCCAGCCGCACCGCGATCACCGTGCCCGCCGGGACCGTGTGCCGCTCGCCTACGATCGCCTCTTTCAGATCGGTCCAGACGGAGTCCTCAGCGGCCGCTTCGGGGCGCTCGTCCGCCGAGGTCCCCTCGCATCCGGTCAGCAGAAACAGCGCCACACTCAGAGCGGTCAGGGTGGCCGCGATTGAAACAGTCGTTCGGTGAAACATCGTTGCAAACCTCCTTTTTGGCAGCCTGCTCGCCGCTGAATGAAGCAACGACCGTTCCAGGGCCGCTGGAAACATGCTAAAGTTTTGATTTATCGGGGGTTGTGGACTCAGGGAAATGGTGAGCCGCACGGGTCCGCTCGGGGAAGCGTTCCCGGGCGCTGCCCGAAACTTCCCTACCTCTGATTGCGCGGGATCATCAGTTTGAGGCCGCTGAGGCGATCGGAGAAACTGACTACCTTGACGTCCACCAGCCCGACCGATCTGGCTGCCCCGCGCACGTCACCTTCCTTGATGTGCTGCTGTCCCTTCGGCCAGAGCACCCAGATCGCTCCCGCCGGCTGAATCGACGGCCTCAGCGCCCCCAGGTTCTCCAGCCGCGAGACCTCTTCGGCCTGCAGGAAGATCAGGTCCGAGTCGGGAGCCTGCTCGAGCAGAACTTCCCGGGCGCGGGCGTGAAGCTGCTCCAGAAAGGTGTCGTCGTCCACTCCATCGAGGCTGACGCGGTGCTCCGGCTTGACCCCGAGCTTGTCCAGCAGGGTCCGCGGGTAGCGGATCTTGACGTACCACTTCTCGGCCGCCGGCCTCCCCAGTCGGATGGAGGCCTGCTGGCCGCCGAACTCGAGCACCAGGTCCCCTCCCTTGACCTCCAGAGCGTCGATTTCCTGAAAGGGAACCTTCAGGCGAAAATCTCCCTTGAAGAACAGGTCCTTCTCCTCCAGCCTCGCCTTTCCGAAACTCTCCCGACCCTGGTGACTCACGGTACACTCGGCTTCCAGTCCCATACACCCAGAGATACCCTGTTCGGAACCGATTTTCCAGTTGCTTTGCGGACTTTGCGGGCGTCTCGCTGGTGCGCGAAATCACATTTTTCGAATAGGTACGTAAATTGCTTCAATTCCACTCCGTGCGGCGGGTTCGAAGGACCGCACCCCGACTCGGAGGCAAGCATGGAAAAGGAATCGCATCACCCGAACGACTCGAATCTACTCGATACGTCCCCCGATCCGCGCCCCGTGGCATGGAACCTCACGGAGAAGGACCGGCTGTTCCTGAAATCGTGCAACATCGCATGTGGATGACCGGGCCGGCCGAACGACATGCGGGCCGGACGCCCCTGCTGCGAGCGTCAACGGATTGACGCGTCCCTCGCCGATTTGCCCCGCCCGCCCGGATGGTCCACACTATCGCTGAGTCTTTCCCGGCTCGTTCCTGCAAGGAGAGGGAGACATGAAAGCTTCAGCGATCGCCCCCGTTTCGCCCCTGCTGTTCATCGTGCTGGCAGCCGCCGCCTTCAGCGGTCAGCGCGGTGGTGGTGACCGGGTTTCGGACGCCCCCTTCGCCACCCGAAGCCCGGTACTGGCCCGCCATGCAATGGCCGCCACCAGCCAGCCTCTCGCCTCTCAAATCGCCCTGGACGTCCTGAAAAAAGGCGGCAGCGCCGTCGACGCCGCCATTGCGGCCAACGCCGCCCTGGCGCTGATGGAGCCCACCGGCTGCGGCCTGGGGGGCGACCTGTTCGCGATTGTCTGGGACCCGGACAGCAAACGGCTGCACGGACTCAATGCCAGCGGACCCTCGCCGCGCGGCCTGACCCTGGAGAAGCTTCGCGAGGAGCTGGGAGATCGCAACCAGGTCCCCTTGTTCGGCCCGCTGCCGGTGAGCGTGCCGGGAGCCGTGGACGGCTGGTTCACGCTGCACGAACGCTTCGGAAAGCTCCCCATGAACGAGCTGCTGGCCCCG
>JBFGHG010000789.1:0-2408 GCA_041578395.1 Acidobacteriota bacterium | reverse complement strand
GTTCTGGGAGTACGACCCCGATCAGCAGACCGCGGTGTGGAGCTCCTTCGCACCGCTTCCCCAGCAGCTCCGTTCCCGGGTCGAAGAACTGGCGGCGGAGACGGGCCGCTTCCTGTCCGAGGAGCTGGGGCACGGCCGCAGCTTTTCGCTGGACACCGACGAAGACCTGCGCCGCCGCGCGGGCCTGATCCTCGAGCCGTCCTGGAAATGACGGCGGGAGACACGAGCCATGGACGACCAACTCCTCGAGCACGCAGCGCTGGGCGCCCTGGGCGGCAAATGGGCCCACGTGGGGCCTCTCCAGGCGTTGGAAAGCCTGGACTGGAAGGCCGCCGGAACCCGGGCCGGCGAGGCGCCGCATACCGTCTTTCAGGTGCTGGAGCACATGATCTACTGGCTCGATTTCTTCCTGGAATGGACCCGAGGCCCCCGGCCCCCTTTTCCGTCCAGCGCCGCCGAGGGCTGGGCCGCTCCCCCGGCGCCCGCGTCCGAGGAGCAGTGGAAGGAGTCGCTGGAGCGGCTCGCCGGCCGGCTGGAGCAGCTCGAGACGCTGGCCCGCGGGGAGCTGTCGCGTCCCGTCCAGAAGAGCACGCTGCTTGCCGTGCTGCTGGCCGCCGCCTCGCACAACAGCTACCACCTGGGCCAGATCGTCCAACTCCGCCGCATGCTGAACACCTGGCCCCCGCCCGGTGGAGGGGACACATGGTAGGAAGGCGAAACCTCAAACCTCGAATCTCAAATCTCAAACGCGACATCTGAAATGAAAACTCTGATTTTCTTCCGGCACGGCAAATCCGACTGGGACGCCGAGTACCACGGCGACCACAACCGCCCCGTCGCCAAGCGCGGCCGCAAGGCCGCCAAGCTGATGGGCCGCTTTCTGGCCTCGACTGGCCAGGTCCCGGACAGCGTCGTCACCTCCTCGGCGCTGCGGGCCCGCAGCACCGTCGAACTGGCCGCCCAGGAGGGCGGCTGGGGGTGCCCGGTGCGGGTGACCGAGATGCTGTACGACGCCCGCCCCTCGACGGTTCTGCGCGAGATCCAGGCCGAGCCGGACGAAACCGGACGGCTGCTGATCGCGGGCCACGAACCCACCTTTTCGGAGATGATCGGACGGCTGGTCGGCACCGCCGCGGTCGGCTTCCCCACGGCGGCGATGGCCCGCGTGGACTTCGACGTCCCCAGCTGGAGCCTGGCCGATTTCGGGATCGGCCGGCTGATCTGGCTGGTCACCCCCAAGACGTTGAAAAAGTCGGATTCTTTTTGAACGAATCTGGTTGCCGGCGCTCGGCTTTGCATTCCCGCGGGGCTGGCTTAGAATACGGGCCTCGATTCTCTGCGGGAAAGGAACTCATGACTCAGGGACTGGATTTGAGCCGCGACGGCATATCGGTAACCAACGTCCTGCGCAACCCGCCGCCCGCGCGGCTCTACGAGGAGGCGATCGCACACGAGAGCGGCAGCGCGATCCTGGCCAACGGGGCTCTGGTGGCGCTGTCCGGCAGCAAGACCGGCCGGAGCCCTGCAGACAAGCGCATCGCCCAGGGGGAGTTCGCCGCCGACATCTGGTTCGGCAAGGTGAACATTCCCCTGGACGAGGAGATCTTCTTCACCAACCTGGAGCGGGCGGTCGACTACCTGAACACCTGCCGCCGCCTCTTCGTGATCGACGGATTCGCCGGCTGGGACCCCAAGTACCAGATCAAGGTGAGGGTGATCTGCGAGCGAGCCTACCATGCGCTCTTCATGCACAACATGCTGATCCGTCCCACGGCCCGTCAGCTGGAGAGTTACGGGGAACCGGACTTCGTGGTCTACAACGCCGGCCGTTTCCCGGCCAACCGGCACACCAGCGGCATGACCTCCAAGACCTGCGTGGCGCTCAGTTTCGAGCACGGCAAGTCGGTGATCCTGGGGACCGAATACGCGGGCGAGATGAAAAAGGGCGTCTTCACCTTGATGAACTACCTGATGCCCAGGCAGGGCGTGCTCTCGATGCACTGCTCGGCCAACGAGGGGGCCGAAGGGGACGTCTCGATCTTCTTCGGCCTGTCGGGCACCGGCAAGACGACGCTCTCAGCCGACCCGCGCCGCTCCCTGATCGGCGACGACGAGCACTGCTGGAGCGACGACGGGATCTTCAACATCGAGGGCGGCTGCTACGCCAAGATGATCGATCTGTCGGCGGAGTACGAGCCCGAGATCCATGGAGCCATCCGCTTCGGGTCGGTGTTGGAAAACGTCGTCTACGACGCGTTCACGCGCGAAGTCGATTTTTCCGACGTCTCCATCACCACCAATACCCGCGGGGCCTATCCGGTCGAATACATCGGCAACGCCAAGATCCCCTGCGTGGGTGGGCACCCCCGCAACATCATCTTCCTGACTTGCGACGCCTTCGGCGTGCT
>JBFGHG010000788.1:0-2416 GCA_041578395.1 Acidobacteriota bacterium | reverse complement strand
CAGCCCCGCCGTGGCCCCCCACACCACGTCGGTCCCCTCGCCGGAGAGGAACATGGCCAGGTTGAAGGCCATGATCAGCGCGAACAGCAGGGAGAATCCGAACATCTTGACCGAGTTGGCCTGCGACAGCTGCTGCTCCGACAGGTTGTTGGCCCGCATCCAGGCCTTCTGGAACAGCAGCGGCGAATACCAGAGCCCCCCGATGAGGAAGGTGGAGAGGGCGGCCACGAGGACGGCGAAGTAATTGATGGTACCGGTTTCCATGGTCGAAACTCCTTTCGTTCGGCGCGGAGTGTAGGCGGAGGCGGGGGTGGGCGTATTGTAAAAAATTAACGGAGGGGTACCGAGTTCTCGAGCATTGGCGATCCCCTCCTGGTTCTCGGACGGTCGGGGGCCTCCGCAATCGTTCGGTCCGCAGCTGCGCGAAGGCTCCTGCACACCGAGCGGCCCGACCGATGACGCGCTTCCCTACCCTCGAACCGGCACCCAGTTGAAGTACTCCCCCTTCTCCACCAGGTAGCGCGAGGGATTCATCCCCGAAAAGGCCTGAAACTCGTGAATGAAGTGGGGCTGGTCGTAGTAGCCGCACTCCAGCGCCAGGTCGCTCCACACCAGCGGCTGCTCCCGTTCGATGCAGGCCAGCACCTTCTGAAACTTGAAGATCCGCGACAGCAGCTTGGGGCGGAGGCCGACGTGCCGGTTGAACTTCTCGATCAGGCACTTCTGGCTGACTCCTGCGCGCTGGGAGAGCTCCCGGATGGTGAGCGCTTCGGGGGCCTGCTGCAGCTGGGCCAGCGAGAAGTGCAGGCAGCGGTCCACTTCCAAGACGTGCAGGGCCCGGGTCATCAGGAAATCCTCCAGCAGGCGGAACTTGCCGGCGATCCCTGCCGTCTCCGACAGCCGCTGGCGGAGACGCTCCACCAGCCGCCCCCAGATCAGGTCCAACTGCACCACCCAGCCGTTGAGCTCCGACATCGGAAAGGAGAAGAAGGGATAGGCGCCGCCGGGCCGGAAACGCACGCCGATCATGTGCGAGTCCTGTGCCGCTTCGATCACCAGGTACTCCTGCTGCTGCCCGGAGATCCAGGCCCCCTGGAACCCCTCGTACCGGTCGGGGTCCTCGCGGTCGAAGAGCTTCTTGGGCGTCTGCTCCAGGTCGATCACCAGCTCGATCGCCCCGTCCGGCAGCAGCTTCTCCCGCGCGTAGTCGGCAACGATCCCCCGGTGGTACCAGAAGTACTCCACGAAGTGGCACAGGGGCGCGGCGGGCACGCGCGTTCGGAAGATCATCGCCCACATTGTACGGTCCCCGACCGGGAAAAGTCGTTCGGCCGTCAACTCTTTCGCGGCCGGGTGAGTCTAAGGGCTCGATACATGGGAACGTCAGCCGCCAACCTGGGACCGCTATCGGGGGAGAGTCGACTGATGGCCGCGGTGTGCGCCGGGGACCCCGAGGCGGTGCGCGACCTGATGGGCAACTACCGGGACCGCGTCTTCCACTTCCTCAACCGCTGGCTGCGCGACCCCGAAGAGGCGCGCGACGTCACCCAGGAAGTCTTCTTCCGAGTCTGGCAGAAAGCGGGCCAGTACGACGACCGCTACCCCCTGACGCCCTGGATCTACCGCATCGCCAGCAACCTGTGCACCGACTACTACCGGCGCAAGAACTTCCGGGTGCACGCCAACCGGGTGGACTGGGAAGAAGACCACGCCACCCCCGCCCGCGAGCACTCGCCGGAAGAGGTCGCCCTGCACCGGGAACTGCGCCAGCGGCTGGAGGAGGTCATCGACACGCTCCCCTACCGCCAGCGCCAGGTGCTGCGCCTGCGTCTGCTCGACCAGTACCAGCTGCGCGAGATCGCCGAAGCCGAGGGCATTTCGGTCGGCACCGTCAAGTCGACCCTGCACAGCGGACTCTGCCGGGTCCGAGAGAGCTTGAAAGACTGAGGGACGGTGTGGCACGGGCATCCTGCCCGTGATCAGTGTCCGCTACTGAGAATCACGGCCTGGAAGGCCGCGCCACTACGACCAGCAATGTCAGGCGCGCCACCGAGACCAGCTTGCCCCGCTCGTCCTCCGTGCGGATCTCCCACACGTGCGTGCTGCGCCCGCGGTGCACGGGGCGCGCGGTGGCGACCACTTCCCCGTCCCGCAACGCCCGCAGGTGATTGGCGTTGATCTCCAGGCCCACGCAGTTCTGCCCCTCGGGCAGGCTGAGGAGGCAGCCGAAACTCCCCAGCGTCTCGGCCAGCGCCGCGGTGGCGCCCCCGTGCAGCAACCCGTAGGGCTGCACCGTCCGGTGATCGACCGGCATGGATGCTTTCAGGTAGTCGTCGCCCACTTCCAGGAACCGAATTCCGAGGTGTTCGACGAGTGTCCCCTGGCAGGCCGCCTGCACCTGCTCGACCGTGGCGCT
>JBFGHG010000787.1:0-2416 GCA_041578395.1 Acidobacteriota bacterium | reverse complement strand
GGCCGCCGACTGGGCCGGCTCCTCCGAGGGATCCGGCGTCCCGGCAGCCGCCTCGCCCGGCGGCGTGGTCAGCTCCTCGTAGAAATCCAGTTCCGCCCGCGGGTCCTCGACGGGTTCGGTGGTGCCGGGCAACGCCACTGCGGGCGAGTCCCCCGCCGAGAGCCGGCTTCCCACCCACACGCCCAGCAGGAAGAAGAAGAGGGCGCAAGCCAGGATGGTGGCGTACAAGGCGATCGTGCCGGGACTCTTCTTGGCCATGGTTTATCCGGAAGAGGAGCCCTTGGTCAGGTTCGAGAGCAGGTCCACCGGGACCGGGAACACGATGGTGGAGTTCTGCTCCATGCCGATTTCCGTCAGCGTCGAGAGATAGCGCAGCTGGATGGCGGAGGGCTCCTGGGCCAGGGTCTGGGCCGCCTTCAGCAGCCGCTCGGCCGACTGGTACTCGCCTTCTGCGTGGATGATCTTGGCGCGCTTCTCCCGTTCGGCTTCCGCCTGCCGGGCCATGGCGCGCTGCATTTCGACCGGCAGGTCGACCGTCTTGACCTCCACCATGGAGACCTTGATGCCCCAGGCGTCCGTGCTCTCGTCCAGGATCGTCTGCAGCCGTTCGTTGAGCTCCTCGCGCTTGCTGAGCAGGTCGTCCAGATCGACCTCTCCCAGCACCGAGCGCAGCGTGGTCTGGGCCACTTGCGAGGTGGCGTACAGGTAGTTCTCGACGGACAGGACGGCCCGGTTGGCGTCCACCACGCGGAAGTACACGATGGCGTTGACCTTGACCGAGACGTTGTCGCGGGTGATCACGTCCTGGGCCGGCACGTCCATGGTGACCGTCCGCAGGCTCACCCGGTCCATCCGGTAGATGGGCCGCCAGATGAGGACCAGCCCGGGCCCCCAGGGCTCGGACACCACGCGTCCCAGCCGGAAGATCACGCCCCGTTCGTACTCGCGCAAGACCACGATCAGCGACATCAGGTACGCCACCACGATGCCGATCAGCACTAACAATATGGGCCACATGACGAACTCCTCCTTGGGTTTCGATTCAGCGCGCTTCGCGGCCGCCTGGTCCCGCCTCGCCGGACGCCGCAACTCCGGCCCCGGCGAAGGGCGGCTCGCTTCCGGAGAGCGGCTCCACGGTCAGCAACAGGTTGTCGACTCCCACGACCCGGACGGCCTGCCCGGCCTCGATGGGGCTCCCGCTCACCGCGTTCCACCATTCTCCGTGGACGAAGACCTTGCCGCCGTCCGCGCCGACCCGGCTCTTGGCGGTCCCCACCATCCCTTCCAGCTCCTCGCGTCCGGTGCGCACCCGCTGGCGGAAGTTCCGCACCACGATCCACATCAAAAAGAGCGTCGCCGCCGCGAAAGGCACCGCCACCGCGACCGCCACCTCTACGCCGATGCGCAGCTCCGGATAGGGGGAGTCGATCAGCAGCAACAGCCCCAGCACCAGCGACACGACACCGCCCGTTCCCAGGATCCCGAACCCCTGCACCATCACCTCGGCCACCAGCAGCCCCAGCGCCAGCACGATCAGCAGGACCCCCACGTAGTTGACCGGCAGCAGCGAGAAGCCGATCAGGGCCAGCAGCAGGCAGATGCCGCCCACTACGCCGGGCGCCACCAGGCCGGGAGAGGTGAACTCCAGGTAGAGCCCCAGCAGCCCGACCACCCCCAGCAACAGGGCCACGTTGGGACTGGCGATGAAGGAGAGGATCTTCTCCCGCAGCGTCTTGTCCAACACGCGCAGCGTCTGCCCCTGGACGGTCAGAGTCTGCTTCTGGCCGTCGAGCCGTGTCACTTCGTAGCCGTCCAGCTTCTCGAGCAGCACCTGCTCGTTTTCGGCCACCAGGTCGATCAGACCGCCCTCCAGCGCTTCCGTCTCGGTGTAGGAGAGGCTCTTCAGCACGCCGTCCTGGGCCATTTCGTAGTTCCGCTCCCGCTTCTCCACGATGCTGCGCAGGTTGGCCAAAGCGTCGTTTCGGACCTTCTCCAGCATCACCTCGTTTTCCATGCCGAAGGGAAAGACCGGGTGGGCAGCGCCGGTGTTGGTGCCGGGTGCCATGGCCGCCACGTCGGCCGACAGCAAAATGAAGAACCCCGCCGAGGCGGCGTGGCTCCCCTTGGGGCCCACCCAGCAGACGACCGGAACCGAAGAGTTGAGGATCTGCTGAATGATCTCCTGCATGGAGATGCCCAGTCCCCCGGGGGTGGCCAGCCGGATCAGCAGGAACTCCGCCTCGGAGGTCTTCGCTTCCTCGATGGCCTTGGCGATGAACGCCGCCTGGATCGGATCGATGGGCCCGTCGATTTCGACCTTGAGGATCTCCGCCGGCAGGGTCGCGCCGGAAACCGCCAGGCAGACCAGCGCCAGGGCAAGCCCCACCCAGGTACTGGTCCTCGATCTGCCGCGGTG
>JBFGHG010000786.1:0-2430 GCA_041578395.1 Acidobacteriota bacterium | reverse complement strand
TCGAGGAGGGCCGCTTCCGGGAGTACGCCGGGCTCGAGGGAGCGGTCTCGGTGAGGTCGCTGCATGCCGATGAGCACGGCACCCTCTGGGTGGGCACCGAGGCCATCGGACTGGTCCGGCTGCTGGAGGGCGGCGGGCAGTCCCGTCTCGATCAGGCGGTGGGCCTTCCGCACGATTCGGTCTTGTCGCTGCTGGAAGACCGCGAAGGCAGCCTCTGGGTCGGGACCCGGGCCGGGCTGGTCCGGCTCGAAAGTTCCGTCGTCACGACTTTCTCCACTCACGACGGCCTCGAGAGCGAATCGGTGCGCGCGCTGTACGAGGACGCGCAGGGGCGCTTGTGGGTGGGGACCGAAGGCGGCGGCCTGCAGGTGCTCGAGGAGGGCCGCTTCGTCCGGCCCGACCTGCCGGAAGAGCTGGCGCACGCATGGGTGCGGACGATTCTCGAGGATGGAGGCGGTCGCCTCTGGCTGGGGACGCGGTCGGGGGTGTCCGAGTACCGGCCCGGAAGCCGTGTACGTCACCATCTGGACGGAGAAACCATCCACGCGCTGACGGAGTTTCCGGCCGGCACGGTATGGGCGGGCACCGCCGGGGACGGCCTGGTCCGGTGGGAGGGAGGCCGGATTTCGCGGATGGGCAGCGGGCAGGGCCTGTCCCACGACAACGTGCGGGCGCTGGCGGTCTCGGCCGCCCGGAACTGCCTGTGGGTGGGGACCGAGGCCGGCCTGAACTGTGTGGGCCGGGACGGAGTCGAGGTCCACAGCGCAGCCGGCGGCCAGGGAAGCCCCTTCGTGCTGGCCTTGCTGGAGGATTCCGCGGGCGATCTGTGGGTGGGCACGGCCGGCGGCCTGACTCTGTTCACCGGGGGGCGGTTCGTCGACTTCGCCTCGCACGACGACGCCCTGAACACGGCCGTTTTTCAGATCCTGGAGGACGGCTCCGGCTACCTCTGGCTGGGGTCCCCCAAGGGGATCGTGCGGGTGTCCAAGGAGGGCCTGCGCCGGCTGGCTCGAGGCGAGCAGGGGAAGCTGCAGCTGCGGCGCTTCACCGAAGCCGACGGCATGCTGACCAGCGAGTGTGCCGGCGGGACGCAGCCCGCCGGCGCCCGCACGCGCGACGGCCGGATCTGGTTTCCCACCCTGCGGGGAGTGGTCATGATCGACCCGGCGCACCTTCCGGCGGCCAGTCCGCCCCCGCCGCCGCTGATCGAGCGGGTGGTGGCCGGGGGAGTCCCGCTGCGCCCACGCGACATGGTGGAGACGCCCGTGGGCAACGGTGCCCTGTCGGTCCAGTTCACCGCGCCCAGTTTCCTGGCCCCTACCCGTCTGCGCTTCCGCTACCGGCTGGTGGGTCACGACCCGGGCTGGGTGGAGTCGGAAGATCGCCGGGCGGCCTTCTACACCAATCTGTCGCCCGGTTCCTACCGCCTGGAGGTGCAGGCCTCGCGCGACGGCCGGAACTGGAGCGATCCGGCCGCGGCGGTCGGGTTGCGGCTGCTGCCCGCCCTGTACCAGACGAACTGGTTCCGGATGCTGGTGCTGTTGGCCGCCGTGGCTCTGGTGGCGGTGGCTTACCGGCTCCGGGTGCGGTCGCTCGAGAGCCGGCGGACCGAGCTGGAGGAGGTCGTCGAGGAGAGGACGGAGCAGCTGCGGCAGGCCAACCTGGCCCTGCAGCAGCTGGCTTCGGTGGACGATTTGACCGGCCTGGCCAATCACCGGCGCTTCCAGGCGGAGCTGTCCAACGAGTGGCGCCGAGCGGCCCGGACCCGCCAGCCTTTGACGCTGGTGCTGGTCGACATCGACCACTTCAAGCTCTACAACGACACCTACGGGCACCTGGCCGGGGACGCCTGCCTGGAAGCAGTGGCCGCCGAGTTGTCGCGCTGGGTGCGCCGGGAAGGGGACCTGCTGGCCCGCTTCGGCGGAGAGGAGTTCGTGGCGTTGTTGCCGGGAACGACGCTCGAGGACGGTCTGCGGCTGGCCGAGCAGATGCGGCGCTCCATCGAGGCCCTCGAGATCGAGCACCGGGATTCGAGCGTGCGGGAGGTGGTCACGGTCAGCGCCGGCGTCGCGTCCCGGGTCCCGGACGCGCGGGAGTCACCCGAGCCCCTGTTCGAAGCCGCCGACCAGGCCCTCTACCGCGCCAAGCACTCGGGACGCAACCGGGTGGCGTCTGGCGTGCCCGGAGGAGGAAGCGGCGTTTGACCAGGGTATTCGTCGGGCTGCGGATGCGGCTGCCGGCCAACTGTGTGGCGCGGAGAGTCGAACCCGCCGCGGACACGAAGTGGCGGGAACCCGGGCCGCGCTCACCTGCGGATCGGGCCCCGGCAGACGGGCGAATCGACCACGCTGCTGCTTCATCTCGCCGGCCTCCGGCTCATTTCCGGGAAAGCTCTACCTGCTGGACAAACGTCCCGGAAATTGGATTTGG
>JBFGHG010000785.1:0-2437 GCA_041578395.1 Acidobacteriota bacterium | reverse complement strand
CTGGCATCGGAGAAACAGCCTCGATTGGCTGCCCCCCCGAGGTCGGCAACGGGATCGAGTACAGCAAGGGGCGTGCCAATTCCGCGCCGGGCCGCTCGGGTCCCGTGAATCCATGAAAAAATCGCTCGATCGTGAAGAATGGAAACTGAGCGGACGGAAGAAAGTTCAGGATCGGGACGGGTGGCGGGGCAACTCTTACAGCGGACCGCTCAGTGCCCGGCTTGCTCCCCCGAGCCGCCGGCCAGCCGATCCGCCAGTTCGTGCAGGGCCGTCATGATCGGGATCAGGCTGTCGTCCTTGCGCATGAACCGCTTCTTGCCGTAGTCGCCGGTTTTGATCCAGTCGATCTGGGCCAGCAGGGGGACCATTTCCGAGTTGATCTGGCGCTTTTGCCCCACGGTGCCCAGCAACACGAACAGGGCGATCCCGGTGAGCGTGACGGGGATCATGAACTTCATGGTGAACAGCGCGTCCAGCACGAATCCCGCGGCCGGGTCCGACTGAGTGGAGGCCACGTTGGCCAGGATCTGTTCCAGCTTGGAGAGCAGCAGCGCCATGATGATGCCGAAGAGGATCACGAAGCTCGCCGCGACATAGTTGGCGACCCGAATGCCCTGCAGAGAGACGGGCGAAAAGAGCCGGCTGGCCAGACTGCGTCGATTCTTCATGTCGGGGAGAATACAACAGGGGCCTGACGAAGATTGTGACGCTGCTCATCTTCCCAGCAGCGCTTCAACGGCGCGGTCCACGCCGCGCGTCTGGTCGATCCCCACGTACTTTCCCGCCAGCCTTCCCTGCTGGTCCAGCAGGAAGGCGGTGGGCAGGACGCTCACCTGACCCAGCGGCTCCAGGTCCACGATCGTCCCCAGAATCAGCGGTTCGGGCAGGGGCCGGGCGATGGTGTAGTTGATCTGCGGAAAACGATTGCGAAACGTCTCCACGGCCGGCCAGCCTTCCGAATCGACGTTCAGACCGACTACCACCAGCTGATCCGCGTGACGCTCCTGCAGTTCGATCAGATGGGGCACCGAGGCGATGCAGGGAGCGCACCAGCTGGCCCAGACGTCCACCAGCACGACGCGGCCCCGCAGGTCGGACAGGTTCAGGGGACCCTCCCGGGTCTCCATCGTGAAGCCGTCCACCCGAACGCGCTGCTCGGGGGCCTGCAGGCGGAGGGACGCCTTGCCTTCGCGCACCTCCAGGTAAAACCACGCCGCGGCGCCCAGCACCACGAGTCCGATCACCGCCGCCACCGCGGATACGCTCTTCATGCCGGGCAAGGTATCACGAAAAAAAGGGCCAGGCCCCCCGGCGGGCTCCACATGCCGGAGGACCTGGCTTTTCGGACGGCCCGAAGGCCATCCGAACCTGGCGCTTCCCGTAGCCGTGGCAGCGGCCGCGGGAATACGACCCAAGCTCGTGAACGAATTACCGCCGGACGTTGACGCCCAGCTTCTGCAGCGTTTCCAGCGTCATGTGGCCCTCGGGCAGGTTGTTGGCCCGCTGATAGGAGCGCATGGCCGACAGGGTGCCGGCGCCGATGATGCCGTCGATGGGGCCGTTGTAATGGCCGGCGTCGCGCAGGGCGATCTGGATGTCACGGGCAACGCCCTGAGACAGGTTGGTCTCGCACAGGATCGGCTGCCACGCCATGCGGCCCTCGGCCACCATCTTGGTGCTGGTCACCGTCTGGTACTCGGCCGGGACGGAGGTCTTGCGGACCTGCGGAGGCGAAGCCAGCCTGCGCACGCGGACGGTCTTGTACTCGGCCGGGATCTCCACCTTGCGGGTGCTCGGAGGAGTCTTCTGCACCTGCTTGCGCACCGTCTCGTACTCGGCCGGAATCGCCACCTCGCGGGTGGTGGCCGGGCTCTTCAGCACGCGCTTGGTGACCGTCTTGTAGGTCGCCGGCACTTCCACCAGACACATGATCTCGCCCGTGGCGTTGTCGATCTTCTGGATGGGGCCGCTCCCCTTCTTCCACACGGTGTGCCCGGGACGGTCCAGCACCTGCTCGGTCACGGTCTCCCACTGGGCGGGCGTGACCTGGATCTCCTGGGTCTCAGGCTTGACCAGGACCCGCTCGGTGACCCACTCGTAGGTGGCGGGAACCACTTCCAACCGCTCGGAGGCTTCCTTCACCAGCACGCGCTCGGTGGCCCACTCGTACTGCGCCGGAACGACTTCCAGCCGCTCGTACTCAGCGCGCTGCAGCACCGTCTGGGAAGCGGTCTGGTATGCGGGCGGAACGAACACGCGGGCGTAACATTCGCCGGGCTTCGCCTGGGGCGGAAGCAGCTCGTCGGAGGCCAGGGCCGGTACGCTGACCATACAGGCCAGCAACAGAACGGGAATCAGTTTCAATACGTCTTTCATTCTTTCTTCTCCTCGATTCAACGGATCATTGCGGCGCCGGCACCGCATCTGTGAAGGTCGG
>JBFGHG010000784.1:0-2439 GCA_041578395.1 Acidobacteriota bacterium | reverse complement strand
ATCAAGGCCATGGATATCCCCAAAAAGTTGTTCGCCACGGCCAGGGCCTTCGAGGAAGGCGGCTCGCTGACCGTCGTCGGCACCGCCCTGATCGACACCGGCAGCCGCATGGACGACGTGATCTTCGAGGAGTTCAAGGGCACCGGCAACATGGAGCTGCACCTGGACCGGAAGCTGGTCGACAAGCGGGTCTTCCCCGCCATCGACATCAACCGTTCCGGCACCCGCAAGGAA
This sequence comes from Acidobacteriota bacterium, assembly GCA_041578395.1. Classification (GTDB taxonomy): domain Bacteria; phylum Acidobacteriota; class UBA6911; order RPQK01; family JANQFM01; genus JBFGHG01. The sequence continues at coordinate 2,205 of JBFGHG010000784.1, read as the reverse complement.
GACCTGCTGCTGGGCAAGGAGGAGTTGAACCGGGTGTGGGTGCTCCGAAAGGTGCTCAACCCGCTGTCGACCACCGAGTCGATGGAGCTGCTGCTGGAGAAGCTCTCCAAGACCAAGAGCAACGCCAGCTTCCTGCGCTCCATGTCGACGGGGTGAGAGTGGCGCGGCCATCCCTGCCCCTGCTTGCGGAACGACAGCCCGGAAGGCCGTTCCACATTTCCGCTTGACTCGAGCCGGGCCCGTTCCCTATCCTGTCGTTTGGGAAAAAGCGATGATGAATCCTGGTTTCTGGCGCAGCTAGCACAAGTTTTGCCGCCGGGGGCTTCTGCGATTCATCGGGCTACGATAGAAAATCGATCAGTGCAAAAAAGGCCGTGGACGCTCTCCACGGCCTTTTTTCTTTGAGGCCTGGGGGTCCTGGACCGGCGGCGGAGAGCACCACGATGCAGTCTCTGACAGGGCGGGTTTCCCGCAGCGGCCCCATCTACCACCGCTCGGTGCTGGCCGACACCCTGACGCCCGTCTCGGCCTACCTGCGGGTCTCCCGCGACTCGAGCCGCGCCTTCCTGCTGGAGTCGGTGGAGGGGGGCGAGACGATCGGACGCTATTCCTTCATCGGCGTCGACCCCTACGACTCCTACCATGGGTCCTTTTCCGGCTTTCGGGAGCGTCTGGCCCCGGACCTCCCCGCCCACCCCGAGCTTCCTCCCTTCACCGGAGGGGGCGTGGGGCTCTTCTCGTACGAAATGGTGCGCGAGCTGGAGGAACTGCCCGCCGCCGGCCCGCCGCCCACGCCCGCGGTGGTGATGGACTTCTACTCCAGCGTGCTGGCCTTCGACCACCTCAAGCACCAGATCGTGGTGATGTCGCACGACTCGGAAGAGGCGGTGCAGGAACTGGAGCGCCGTCTGCGCGCACCCTTGCCCGACGCGCAGCCGCGCTGGCTCGTGCCCGACGGTGAGGGCGCCGTTCGGGAGAGGGAGAGCAACTTCGGACGGGACGCCTTCTGCGCCGCCGTCCGGCGCGCCCAGGAGTACATCCGGGCCGGCGACATCTTTCAGGTGGTCCTCTCCCAGCGCTTCGAGCTGGACTTTCAGGGGGACCCCTTCGACGTCGACCGCGCGCTGCGCTTTTTGAATCCCTCGCCCTACCTGTTCTTCCTGGCGCAGGGCGAGACCTGCGTGGCCGGCTCTTCGCCGGAGATGCTGCTGAAAGTGGAGGGCCGGGACCTGCACTACCGGCCGATCGCCGGCACCCGGAGGCGGGGCCGCGACGCGGAGGAAGAGGCGCGCCTGGAGCAGGAACTGCTGCACGACGAGAAGGAGCGCGCCGAGCACATCATGCTGGTCGACCTGGGCCGCAACGACCTGGGGCGGGTCTCGGAGTTCGGCTCGGTGAGCGTTCGGGAGCTGATGAAGCTGGAGCGCTACTCCCACGTGGTGCACCTGGTCAGCTCGCTCGAGAGCCGCTTGCGTCCCGAACTGGACCGCTGCGACGCGCTGGCGGCCTGCTTTCCGGCCGGGACCGTGACGGGCGCCCCCAAGGTCCGGGCCATGGAAATCATCCAGGAACTGGAGCCGGGACCGCGTGGGATCTACGCCGGCGCCATCGGCTACCTGGACTTCTCGGGCAACCTGGACACCTGCATCGCCATCCGCACGATCGTCTTCGAGAAGGGCAAGGCGATCCTGCAGGCGGGGGCCGGAATCGTAGCCGACTCCCAGCCCGAACTCGAACACAAGGAATGCCGCAACAAGGCGCGAGTGCTGTTTCAAGCGCTGGAGATGGCCGGATGAAAGTGCTGGTCGTCGACAATTACGACAGCTTCACCTATAACCTGGTCCAGTACCTGGGCGAATTGGGTTGCGAACCCCGGGTGTATCGGAACGATCGCATCGACGAGGCCGCCATCGACGAAATGAGCCCGGAGCGGATCGTGGTGTCGCCGGGTCCGGGAACTCCCAGCCAGGCGGGTATTTCCAAGCGCGTCATCGAACGCTTCGGCCCCCGGATCCCGCTGCTGGGTGTGTGCCTGGGCCACCAGTGCATCGGCGAAGTCTTCGGAGGCGCGGTGGTTCCCGCGCCCGAACTGAAGCATGGCAAGACCTCCCTGGTACACCACGAGGAAGATACGATCCTGGCCGGCCTGCCCCGTCCCTTCGAGGCAACGCGATATCATTCGCTGATGGTCCGCCGCGACGACCT
>JBFGHG010000783.1:0-2453 GCA_041578395.1 Acidobacteriota bacterium | reverse complement strand
GTACAGGACCGGCATCGGCATCAGTTCCTGGCGGGACGGATCGAGAACCAGGGCCAGCGCTTCCAAGGTCAGTTGCTCCCACCAGATAGACATCCGGCTCTCCCAGGATCAGAGGCGCCCCCCGGGTCTTCCCGGCATGTTCGAACAGCGCGGTGCAGACCGGATACCGCACTCTCGCTCCGTTGGCGAGCTCGAAATCTTCGATGGCGTGGGCCTCCAGGCCGAGGGCGCGCGCTTCGGCGGCCGGAATCACCGAGTGGTGTGCTTCCGAGTCGACCAGCAACCGGAAGGTCTTCCCCCGGTCGGACTGCGCGGGGTTGGAGATCCTCATTTCGACCCACATGGACATGCCAAAACCCCTTCCGGAGTCGGGGGCCTCATTGTACACCGGCGCGCGGCGCCCTACTTGCGCCAGAAGTGACGCGTGCAGATCACGATCAGGACGTAGTACTCCAGCCGCCCCGCCAGCATGCAGAACGCCAGGATCCACTTCACGGCGGCGTGAAAATGAGCGTAGTTCTCCGCCGGGCCCACGTCCCCCAGCCCAGGGCCGATGTTGAACATGCAGGCGGCCACCGCCGCGATGGCCGTCAGCACCGGCACCCCGAACATGGTCAGCAGCAGGCAGGCGGCGAAGTTGATCAGGAACGCCAGGTACACCAGGTTGAGCAGGCTCTGGATCGTCCCCTCCGGCACGGCCCGCCCCTCCCAGAAGATGGCGAACACCCCCCGCGTCTCCACCAGCCGGCGGAACTCCCGCGCCACCACTTTGAACAGCAGGTCCAGCCGGGCCACCTTCAGCCCCCCCGCGGTCGACCCCGTGCAGCCCCCGCAAAACATCAGCGCCAGCAGCAGCAGCTGGCCGAAGGGCGCCCACTGCTCGAAGTCGGTCGAGGAAAACCCGGTGGTGGTCAGGATGGAGACCACCTGAAACGCCCCCAGCAGCAGGGCGTCTCCCACGTCGTGCCCCTGGTTTCTGACCAGCAGGACGGTGACGGCCAGCGTGGCCAGCAGGGTGATCAGGGCGTAGACGCGCAGTTCGCGGTCGCCGAAGAAGCGCTTCGCGTTGCGCTCCACGATCAGCCGGTAGTGGACCGTGAAGTTGATCCCCGCCAGGAACATGAAGACCACCACCACGCCCTCGATCAGCGGGTTGGCGAAGGACTCCAGCGAGGCGTTGCGGGTGGAGAAGCCGCCCGTGCCCAGCGTGGCGAAGGTGTGGCAGAGCGCGTCGAAGGGCCCCATTCCCGCCGTCAGCAGGAAGATGAAGGCGGTGAAGCTCAGCAGGGCGTAGACCCGCCACAGGGCGATGGCCGTCTCGGCGATGCGGGGGGTCAGCTTCTCGGAGACGGCCCCCGAGAACTCGGCCCGGTACAGCTCCATGCCGCCGGTCCCGATCAGCGGCAGGATGGCGATTCCCAGCAGGATGATTCCCATTCCGCCGAGCCAGTGGGTCAGCGAGCGCCACAGCAGCAGGCTGCGGGGGACCGACTCGATGTCCGTCAGGATGGTGGCCCCGGTGGTGGTGAAGCCGGAGATCGACTCGAAGAAGGCGTCCGTGAAACTGGAGAAGTCCGCCGAGAAGTAGAAGGGGAGCGCGCCCAGGCTGCAGGCCGCCAGCCAGGTCAGCACCACCAGCAGCATCCCCTCACGTCGCTGGAAGTCCCGCTCCCGCACGCGAAAGAACCAGGCCAGCGCCGCCCCCGCCACCAGGCCCGTAAGCACCGTGATCGTGAGAGGCCAGAAACCCTCGTCTCCTTCGGCCAGCGCCAGCGCCCAGGGAAGCAGGATGGTGCCCGACATGGCCAGCAGGAAGAAGCCGAGCATTTCCAGCAGATTGGACCAGCGGATGACGGACTTCATTTTCCGGCTATGAAGGCGGACTCCAGCTCCGGCACCAGCGACTCCAGGCAGAAGAAGATGACCCGGTCGCCCGCCCGGATCACGGCGTCGCCGCGCGGGACCGTCACCTCACCGCTCGGGCGGGCGATGGCCCCCACGATGGCGCCGCGCGGGAAGTGCACGTCCTTCAGCTTCTTGCCCACGTACTTGGAGTCGGCCGTGGCCACCAGCTCGATCGCTTCGGCTTCCTCGTCGCGGAAGGTCTTCACCGAGAGCACGTTCCCCTTGCGCACGTACTGCAGAATCCGGTCCACCACCACCAGCCGCGTGCTGAGCGTGGCGTCGATTCCCAGCAGCTGGGTCATGGGGAGCAGGTCGCTGCGGTTGATCAGGGCCACCGCCTTGGCGGCGCCCATCCGCTTGGAGAGGAGCGAGGCGATGATGTTGTCTTCGTCGTGGCCGCTCAGCGCCAGGTAGGCGTCGATCCCCTCGATGTTCTCCTCCTCGAGGATCCCCTGGTCGGTGCCGTCGCCGTGGATGACGATGGTCTTCTTGACCAGGGTGGAGATCTTCTCGCAGCGCTCCAGGTCGCGCTCGAACAGCTTCACCTG
>JBFGHG010000782.1:0-2455 GCA_041578395.1 Acidobacteriota bacterium | reverse complement strand
GGCCCGGGAGAAGCCCTCGTTCTCCGGCCGGGCCAGCACCCGCACCCAGGGAAAGTCGCGCTGGACGAGCGCCAGGCTGCCGTCGGCCGAGGCGTTGTCCACCAGCAGCGCTTCGTGGCGGCTCAGGGTCTGTCCGCGCAGGGAGGCGAGCAGTTCGGGGAGGTAGCGTTCGCCGTTGTAGTTGACGATCACGACCGAGACGGCGGGCCCGGAGCCTTCAGTCGCGCCCACGCCGCCGCCTCCAGCGCCGCCGCGCCAGCCGCCACAGGGGCGTATGCTCCAGTTCTTCCCGCAGCGCGGAAATCTCCCGGCTTTGCAGGCCGGCCAGCTTCTGCCGCTCGTTGATCAGGAACTGGGTGTCCCGCAGGCTCCGCTGCCGCCGCTCGAACAGGGCCAGGGCCTGCTGCTCGAGTCCCAGAAACGCGGCCTGCCGCAGCAGCAGTTCCTCCAGCCCGGGGTCCTCCCCGCTGCTCAGCAAGCCCTGCAGCGCCTCCTCCTGCGGCGCCGGCAGCGGCTGCTTGGCGATCACCCAGACGGTCCGGTAGGCGGGAGAGCGCAGGTCGTGCGGGTAGACTCCCCGGTTGCACAGCCGGTTGAACTCCAGGAAGAGGCCGGCGTCGTCCAGACCGAAGAAGAACTGTGTCAGCCCCTGCAGCGCCACCCAGCGGGGCAGGAAGCCGTTGGGGAAGGAGAGCACCTGGTAGCCCAGCCGCTCGAAGAAGGATTCGACGTCCGCCGGCCGCGGCAGGCCCAGCTCCCGGTGCTCGCTCAGGAAGGCGCGCGACTGCATCAGGCCCCGGGACAGCTCCTCTTCCGCGCGGTCCACCTCCGGGGCGCCCCGGGGCGCTCCCAGCAAGATCCAGCGGCGCGCCACCCGGTCCAGTTCCGCCAGGAAATCCGGGCGCCGCTCGGGGGGCAGGTGCTCCAGCAGGTCCAGCGAGAGGACCAGGTCGAAGCTGCCGCCGGCGAAGGGCTGCCTCCAGGCCGGCGCCGGCAGGTGTCCGGGGAAGTCTCCCTGGCGCAGGTCGGTGGTGTGTACCGCGGGGCCGTTCGGCCCGCTCAGGAAGTCGGCCGTGGTGGCCAGGTGGCCTTCGGCGTCGCCCAGGAATCCCCCCACGTCCAGCACGCTGTCCGGCGCCAGCACGCCGGCGGCCTGGGCGGCGAAGCGGTACCGCTGGTACAGGTCGAAAGGAAGCGTTTCGGTCAGCTGGGCGGCCTCCGCTTTCCGGCTCTCGAACTCGAGCGGGCCCAGGAAGACCTCCGGGCTGCCCGGGGTGGTCAGTTCGAAGACCAGGTGATGGCCACCGGCGGGAAGCAGGAACTCTGGCAGTTCCAGGCGGTGGGCCGTGACTTCGGAGTCCAGCCGCGCCTCGGCCAGCACCAGGCTGCCCAGGCGGAAGCGCAGCGTGGCGAACTCTCCCGGGTGGCGCAGGCCGAGCGACGCCCGGCAGGCCAGCGGGGCGGGGCCGGAGTTGAGCAGGTACAGAGACGCGGGAGAGCGGGCCAACCGCCGGCTCTCCTCGCGCAGGCTTCCCCAACCCTGACGGGGCAGGGCCTCCAGCGGCCCCCGGCAGCGGACGAAATCGGGGGCCGCTTCGAAGTAGTCGTGCTGGAACAGCGCCAGGCGCCCGGCGGTCCCGCTGCCCGCGTGGGCGGCCAGGAACTGGAAGTTGTAGGCCTGGACGGAGAAACGGAAGCGGACGGCGAGGCCGCGCTCGCGCAGGGCCCCCACCCAGAAGGAGGGAGGGCGCTCGCAGACATGGGTCTCTTCCTGCACCTCGAAGAAGAGGGGGTCCGGGGTGGCGCCCGCCAGCAGCCCCTCGGGGGCCAGCACCCGCACGGCTTCGTCCAGGGCGGCCAGGGGATCCTCCAGGTGCTCCAGCACGTCGAAGAGGCAGACCACGTCCCCGCAGGCGTCGCCGAAGGGGAGGGCCGCCAGGTCGGCCTGCAGCAGCCGGCCGGCCGTCTCCGGCTCCTGGCTCAGGGCAAAGCTGCTGATGTCCGCCCCGCAGCCGGCGAACCCCCGCCGCTGTGCCGATCCGACCAGGTACCCGTAGGCGCAGCCCAGGTCCAGCAGGCGTCCCCGCGGCACGATCTGCTGAATCAGGTCCAGCCACGGCTCCCAGTCGGGATGGGCGTCGGCGTAGCCCGACTCCGGGTAGCCGCTGGTCTTGCCGAAGAAGTAGTCGGCGCCGTAGCGGGAGTCCAGTTGGCGGCTGCGGCTGCGTGGGGGCGGCGCTTGGCGTTCGTTCATGAGTATCGGGCTTTCGAGCCTGTTTCTGTGTAGCAAGGCCGCACTGTCCTTGCCTCCGGGCAGGGACGAAAAAGGGCCGCGACGCGGGCGCCAGGCGAAGCCAGAAGCCGGAAGCCTGAAAGCTGCAGGCGGGGGGGGACGCGAAAAAGATTTGTTTTTCGCGGATTCTTTGGGTAAAGTAGCGCACTGGTTTTCTTTTTC
>JBFGHG010000781.1:0-2467 GCA_041578395.1 Acidobacteriota bacterium | reverse complement strand
GTCGGCGGGCTCGTTGGTGTCCGTGTCCAGCCGGAACTGTTCCCATTCCTGGTTGCCCGAGGGGTTGGCGTTGAAGAAGGTACCGACCGGAGTCTCCAGTTCGTACACCAGGTCGGGGGGCCTCGTGAAGAAGCAGTGCAGGATGTTGCCGCCCCCGTCCGTGACGCAGGAGGGCACCAGCGGCACCAGCTGATCCGGGTTCATGTCGTCGGGCGGAGCGCCGGTGGGGCCGCAGGGGAAGGCGGGGTCGGGTGGAGCGATGGCCACAGCCTCGGTGCGGGCCGCCGTCCCGTCGGCCCACGGGGGAACCGTCTCGCCCACGAACCCGGGAAAGGTGTTGGCCACGCAGGCCGAGTCGGGGTCCGTGTTCTGGCACGTGTCCGGGTCGTCCGTGTCGTTGACCGCGCAGTCCCAGCTGCCGTAGTCCATGTCCCCGTCCCAGATCGAGAAGAAGCTGACGGGTTCGGCGACCTGCATGGTGAACTCCCAGTGCCCGTCGTAGGTGGTGCCCGCCAGGTCGCCCAGGTCGAAGTTGGGGTAGAGCACCCGGGCGTCGGGAATCCCGCGCAGGGCTCCCACGAACGAAAAGGCGAGCGGCCGCAGGGTCATCTGGGCGGTGGTGCGGACCTTGAAGTTGGCTTCGGTCGCTCCTCCGGGATTGGTGATCGTCACCAGCAGGCGGTAGCAGAAGTTACCAGCGGGACATTCCGAGTTGGGAACCGCCGCGGCGGCCGGGGCGTCGGTGATGTCGATGTCGAACCAGTTGTCGTTGGGCATCAGGCCGGAAGGAACGCCGTCGACGCTGGTGGAGTAAAAGGGCCCGCTGGTGGGCTGGTTGTCCATGTTGGAGAACCACCCGCCTGCAAACCCGATTTCCGTCATGCCGGTGCCGTCTCCCGTGGGATCTGCCAGCAGGTGGAACTGCAGCTGCGTCCGCTGGTCCTCCGGCAGCCCGATCTCGGCGAAGTCCAGCCGGTCCCACATCGGCGGGTTGCCCGTGTTGGCCTCGCCGTCGAAGATGCCGATCTGGAAGCCGCCGCCGTCGCTGACGAAGGTCAGGTTGATGAAATCGCCGCCCAGCGTCAGAAGATTCTTTCCGGCCAGGCTCATCATCTTGCCGTCGATTTCGCTGCAGGTGGGAAAGCAGTTGTAGGGGGTGTCGGCCGGCTGGGCCATCGCGGGAGCCGCCAGCAGCCCGATCATCCAGAGCAGACACGTCTTGCCAGTGAACCTCATCGACTCTCTCCTCTTCGAGCGGGAACGAACGGCCAGCCGTCGACAGTCCGACCCCTGTGAATGCACCCGTTGTCATTGGCTTCGACGCACTGGATCACTGCAAGGAATACGCCCGATCACGCGCACCGTCGACAGCCTCTCCGGCAATGCCCCGTGGACGGTATTGTGCCACAAAATTGTGATCAGGATCACAAGAAGGGGCGGGTGGGAGGCTCAGCGCCCGGTGCGGACCGGGACCACGAAGTCCCGTCGGCGGTACAGGCAGGTCCCGCCAACATCCTCGCAAACGTAATAGAGCGCGTAGCCGGGGATGCCCTCGTCCCGAAGCGGGCCGCCGGGCACGCGGACCTCGAACTCGACGCGGCGGGTCTCGAGGCTGACCGGGGCGGGGGGGCCGGCAACGTCGTGGACGCGCGCGTCCACCTGCCAGCCGTCGGGAGGGCGCAGCCAGACTACCAGGCCGCCCACCTCGTTGTTCCAGTGCGCCTGGATCTCCGCATTGGGCCGGAAGGCGAGGTGGACGCGGGCGGTGCCCCCCGGCTCGAGGCGGTCGGGCACCACGGTCGACTCCAGCAGAACGAAGCCTTTCTCGTCGCGGTGGATACGCCCTTCGGCGTCGGGTTCGCCGGCCGCCGCCGCGCTCCCGGTGCCGAAGTCTCCCGGGGAAGCGAACTCGGCGCCGCTCGGTTCGACCGGCAGGGCAACCGGCGTCCCGCCCCGCTCGGCGATCTCGCGGCGCGCCCGCGGCACCCAGTCGTAGAAGGGATAGGGCTTGTCCAGACGGGGCCCGTACTGCTGAATCCGGCGCCGCCAGATGTACTGGTTGGGGTTCAGGTCCAGCGCCTGCTGCCAGGCGCGCACCGAGGCCTGGAAATCACCCTCCCGGCGCTCGGGCGAGTCGTAGCGGCGGCGCAGCGCCACTCCCAGGCGAAACGCCGACGGGGCGTCGTCCGGCTGCCTCTCGAGAGCCGAGCCGTAGATCTCCACTACGCGGTGCAGGTCCGACCGGCTGCCCCAGTGGAACAGGTCCTCGGCCTGCTTCAGCGGCTCCGGGCGGGTGGCGGTGAAAGCCGGCTCCGCCTCGGCCGGCTCCCGGCCCAGGAACCGCTCGAGGGCGCCGGCGTCGGGGTTGACGGCCTGGACGACCCCGGCTTCGTCGATCAGCAGGGTGATCGGCACCACCTCCACGCCCAGCAGGTTCAGGGAGTCGACCATCACGGGCCAGGACATC
>JBFGHG010000780.1:0-2494 GCA_041578395.1 Acidobacteriota bacterium | reverse complement strand
GGCCGATCGAGCAGTGGCAGCTGGAGTGGAAGTGGGACGGCATCCGCGCTCAGCTGGTCCGCCGCGGGGGTCAGTGCTACCTCTGGTCGCGCGGCGAGGAGCTGGTGACGGAACGCTTTCCCGAAATCGCCGAGGCCGCCGCCCGCCTTCCCGAGGGCACCGTGCTCGACGGCGAGATCCTCCCCTGGAAAGAGGGGGGCGTGCTCCCCTTCGCGCAGCTGCAGCGGCGTATCGGCCGCAAGAAGTTGGGGCCCAAGATCCTGTCGGACGTGCCGGCCATCCTGCTGGCCTACGACCTGCTGGAGAGCAGCGGGGACGACACCAGAGAGCTGCCCCTGAGCCGCCGGCGCGCCCAACTGGAAACCCTGCTGCCGGATGAGCGGCCCGACACCCGCCTGCAACTCTCTCCGTTGGCCCGGGCGGACGGCTGGGACGAGGCGGACCGGCTGCGGCTGGCCAGCCGCAGCCGCGGCGTGGAGGGGTTGATGCTCAAGCGCCACGACTCGCCCTACCGGGTGGGCCGGACGCGGGGGGACTGGTGGAAGTGGAAGGTGGACCCGTACACCCTCGACGCCGTCCTGATCTACGCGCAGCGGGGCCACGGGCGGCGCGCCACGCTGTACACCGACTACACCTTCGCCGTCTGGGACGAAGGGCGGCTGGTGCCCGTGGCCAAGGCCTACTCGGGCCTCACCGACCAGGAGATCCGCGAGGTGGACCGCTTCGTGCGCGGCCACACCCTGGAGCGCTTCGGCCCGGTGCGCGCCGTCCAGCCGCGGCTGGTCTTCGAACTGGCCTTCGAAAACCTGCAACGCTCGGGCCGGCACAAATCGGGGGTGGCGCTGCGTTTTCCGCGCATGGCCCGCTGGCGGCGGGACAAGGCGGCGGAGGAAGCGGACACCCTCGAGAATGTGAAAACCCTCTTGAGGCAACAGGAAGCACACCATGGCCGATAACGTCTTTGCCCGGCAGTTGAAGGAGCGCAACCCCGACCCCGCGGGGCGCTGCTGGATCTACGTCCCCTACGACCAGCTCACGGACCGCTTCGGTCCGCTGGCCGAAGCCGAGCCTGAAGAAGTCGGCATCGTGCTGATCGAGAACCCCTGGAAGGCCTCCCGCCGCCCCTACCACCGTCAGAAGCTGGCCTGGATCCTGGCCAGCCTGCGCCACTTCGCGCTGGAGCAGGCGGAGCGCGGGGTGGCGGTCCGGCACGTGGTCACCAACGGACCCTACCGCGAGCCGCTGGCCGAGATCGCGGCCGAGCTGGACGCGCCCGTGACGGTGATGGAGCCGGCCGAACGGGAACTGCGCGCCGACCTGGCGCCGCTCGAGGAAGGGGGGCTGCTGGAAGTAGTGACCCACGAAGGATGGCTGACCACTCCTGAGGACTTCCGCGCGAGCCAGAAGGGGAACAAGACCTGGCGGATGGACTCGTTTTACCGCTACCTGCGCAAGAAGACCGGCATTCTGATGGAGGACGGCGAGCCCACGGGCGGGAAATACAGCTTCGACGACGAGAACCGCGAGAGCTGGGACGGGGAGCCGGCCGCACCCGAGCTGCCCGAGTTCGAGGTGGGCCCGGTGACGGCGGAGGTGGGCGAGCTGATCGAGTCGAACTTCTCGCGGCATCCGGGACGCCTGCACCTGCCCGCGGTCGCCGCCACCCTCGAGGACGCCGAGCGGTTCTGGACATGGGCCAGGCGGGAGTGCCTCGAGCACTTCGGACCGTACGAAGACGCCATGTCCACCCGCTCGGGCAACCTCTTTCACACCCGGCTGTCGACGTTGCTGAACCTCTTCCGGCTCGAGCCCCGGCGCGTCCTCGAAGAGGCGCTCGAGCTGGACGTTCCGCTCAACAGCAAGGAGGGGTTCGTGCGGCACCTGATCGGCTGGCTCGAGTTCATGCGGCACGTCCACCGCGATACGCACGGCTTTCGCGACCTCGCCGAGACGGTGGCCAAGAGTCCGGGAGACGGGGGCTACGGGCAGTGGAAGGGCGAGCCCTGGCCGCGGGAGGCGTCATCGGACGAACCGGACGGGGGCGCCGAGCCTTCCTTCCTGGGCAGCGGCCAACCGCTTCCCCCGGCCTACTGGGGCGAGGAGTCGGGGCTGTCGTGCCTGGACCACGTGGTCGCTCAGGTCTGGGAAGAGGGTTTCACCCACCACATCCCGCGGCTGATGGTCCTCTCCAACCTGGCCACGCTGCTGGACATCGACCCCCGCCAGCTGACCGACTGGTTCTGGGCGGCCTTCACCGACGCCTTCGACTGGGTGGTGGAACCGAACGTCCTGGGGATGGGCACCTTCGCTCTGGGCGACCGCTTCACCACCAAGCCGTACGTCTCGGGATCGGCCTACATCGACCGCATGAGCGACTTCTGCGGCGGCTGTGCCTTCGATCCCAAGAAGGACTGCCCCATCACGCCGATGTACTGGGCGTTTCTCGAGCGGCACCGCGAGCAGCTGGCCGACAACCCGCGGATGCGGATGATCT
>JBFGHG010000779.1:0-2495 GCA_041578395.1 Acidobacteriota bacterium | reverse complement strand
TCGTCGATGATGGCCAGGGCGGTCAGGAACACCTTGACCGACAGCGGCACCCGCGGCCCAGCTAGCTTCAGGATGCCCAGTGCGAAGGCGATGTCGGTGGCCGCCGGAATCGCCCAACCCTGCACGGCGACCGGGTCGCCCCGGTTGAACCAGAAATAGAACGCCGCCGGGGCCGCCATCCCCCCCACCGCGGCCACGGCCGGCAGGATGGCGGTCCGGAGGCTGGAGAGATGTCCCTCCATCACCTCGCGCTTCAATTCCATGCCGATCAGGAAGAAGAAGACCGCCATCAACCCGTCGTTGATCCAGAGCAGCAGGGGCTTGGCGATTCCCAGCGAGCCCAGTCGGATCTCGAGAGGAAGCTCGAGCACGCCGCTGTACGCACCGGCCAGGGGGGAGTTGGCGACAACCATGGCCAGGGCCGCCGCCGCCATGAGGCAGAGCCCCCCGGCGGACTCCAGTCGAAGGAACTCCTGCAGCCGTTCGAGTTTCATCCCCCCCTTCTACTACACGGTCGGTCCGAGTATCGACGCTGCTGGCGAATTCGGTAGGGAAGAACTCCCTGGTAAACGGATGCCCGCCTTGGGGAGCATCGACAATAAGTCCATATTTTTCAGTTAGTTGCGATATGACGGGGCAAGTGGTATCGGCCTTGCTTCTACCCGTCGCCGACGCCCATGCCGGGCGGCGGAGGGACTGGAGAGATGAACCTCGAACTGCGCGTCTACCTGCTGGTGATGGCGATTCTCCCCTGGCTGGGAGTGTCGCTCGAGGCGGCGGCTCCCTCGGGACCGTCCGGAGAGGAGTCGGCCGACAAAATCTACGAGGGCCGCATCGTGACCCGCGACGAAGTGCGCGAGGCGACGTCCCCGCTCTGGATCTGGCCGGTACGGGCCGCCAACCTTCCCTTCGAAGCGGTGGAGCAGGGACTGCGCAGGCCGGTCCGCTGGGCCGAAGGCGCCTTCCTGAAGCAGCGCGTGTTCGGCGACGGCGCCGAGCAACCGCGGCTCGAGTTCGAGATCCTGCCGCCCTGGGGCGGTGAGGGCGCAGGCCTGGGCGGGGGAGCCGCGCTCCAGTGGAACCTCGCGAAGGACCAGCATCTGCGGACGGCCGGCACCATCACCACCCGGAACTACCAGTACCTGGCCGCCGGCTGGGAAGCGCCGCTGGCTCCCGCGACCCGCCTGCGGCTCTCCTCCACCTACACCTGGAGTCCGCAGGACGACTTCTACGGGCTGGGCAACACCAGCAGCGACGGGTTCCGGACCGATTTCGGGCTTCGCCACGGCTGGCTGGAGGCCCGGGTGGAGACGCGCCCCGTTCGGCTGCTGCGCTTCGGGGCCTCGCAGCGGCTCTCCTGGTTCGACCTGGAAGAAGGGACCGACGATGCGGTGACTTCGGCCGCCGACGCCTTCGCAGGCCTGGCGGCGCCGCGCTCGCACGCCTTGAACAGCCTGGGGGGCTACCTGGTCGTCGGCACCGAGGACGAGGGCCACGACTGGGGTGCAACGGTCTATCTGGCCACGCAGTTTCACCGCAACTCCGACCTGGACCTGCGCTTTTTCAGCTCCGACGCCGCCGCCCGAGCCCGGATTCCGGTCCGCGGCAACAGTTCGCTGCTCGTCGAGCACCGGCTCAGCGCGGTCCGCCCCAACTCAGGCAGCGCGCCCGTGCCCTTCTACCTGCTTCCGCGGCTGGGCGGCGCGAGTCAGCGCGGCTTCGCGCCGCACCGCTTCTACGGGAGCCACGCCTGGGCCCAGACCGTCGAGTACCGCTACCGCATCCACCCCAATATCCAGACCGCGCTCTTCTGGGACTACGGGCAGGTGGCCGACGGTTTCTCCGGGCTCGCCTGGGACCGGGGACACTCGGCCGGGGGCGTGGCCTTCGGTTTTGGAAAGGGCTCCCGGACCTTCCTGCGGCTCGCCCTGGCCGGCAGCCGGGAGGGCTTTCGCGTTCATCTGGGCATGGGCGACCCCGTCTTCGCCCCGCTTTCACCTGTTTCGGGACTGGGAGGGGACTGGAAATGAGAAACCTGATCCGTGGATTGGTCTTTGCAGCGGCGATCGCCTGTGTTTCGGCCGACGACCGGCTGGGCGCCCCGATGTGGCGGGACCCGGACGATCACCTGATCCCGCGGCCCGAGGCCGCGCCTCCGGAGGAGGGCCATGCACTGATCTACAACAGCGTGCTGCGCCACGCGGACCTGGAACACAACCTGCGGCTGCTGCGCCGCCACCCGTCGCTGAACGTCAACGCCTGGGACGAAGTTCCCGACTCCAGCTGGTTCACCAACCGGATCGGGCGGCGCGCCCTGGCCTGGGAGGAAATCGTGGCCGGGCTGGAGGGCCGCTCCCCCGCCCCGCCCCCCTGGACGGTGGTCGAGATGGAGCGGCAGGGGATGACCCCCAAGTTCGTGATCGAGGACGGCAAGGGTGACCGCTACATCCTCAAGTTCGACCTGCCCGACCGAAAGCAGAAGCACTCCGCCTCGG
>JBFGHG010000778.1:0-2495 GCA_041578395.1 Acidobacteriota bacterium | reverse complement strand
CGTCAATCCGGGAAACCTCCGAGCCTTGCAAAAGGGTAGAGCCGGCCTTCCCGAGATTCAAGCCGTGGAACAGCCTTCCAGGCTGTCGTCTTCCCAGCAGGAAAATGACGGCAAGAGGTCCTTCCCACTCAGCCGGCTCCGGACGGGTCCGGGGCGGCTTCCACCTGCTCGAGCGCGCGGCGAAGGGCCGCGACGGCACGGCCGCGCACGGGACCCTCCAGGCGCGACAGGTCGACGTCCAGCGAGAAGCCCCCGAAGTCCTCGCGGATGCGGACCGGCCGGCGGCCGAGCTTCTCCCGGGTGTCGATGATCTGAAAGGTCTGCACGGGCCGGGCGATCCCCTTGACCCGGATCTCGCCCTTGCGCTCGCAGGCGATCTCGTCCTTGATCAGGGAATGAGTCTCGCCGGAGATCAGGATCTGATCGGTCTCGGCGGCCGATTCGAGGCGGCTGGCCAGGTTCACCTGACCCCCAATGATGGTGTAGTCGAGCCGCTCCTCGGAGCCGAAGTTCCCCACCGTGCAAAAGCCGGTGTTGATGCCCATGCGGATCCGCAAGGGCTTGGCAATCCCCCACTCCGCCGTCCACTTCTGCTGGAGGTCCAGCATGGCCTCGCGCATTTCCAGCGCCATGTGGGCGCAGGCCAGGGCATCCTCCTTCTCCCCTTTCGTTTCCGGATCACCGAAGAAGATCATGATGGCGTCGCCGATGAACTTGTCGATGGTGCCTCCGTGGCGGGCGGCGATCCGCGCCATCTCGTCCAGGTAGCTGTTGAGCAGCGACGAGAGCTGCTCCGGCTCCATGCTGTCGGTCAGATCGGTGAAGCCCTTGACGTCCGAGAAGAAGACCGTCAGCTTCTTCCGGTAGGACTCGATCTTGACGTCCTTCTCGCCGGCGAAGATCGACCGGTAGACTTGATGGGACAGGTATTTGGCCAGCTTGGAAGCCAACCCCTGCAGCTCCTCGTTCTTGAATTCCACTTCCTGCTTGGCGGCAGCCAGTTCCTCGGCCTTGGCCGCGAGCTCGGCTTCTGCTTCCTTGCGCTGGGTGATGTCGCGGATGATACCGCTGAAGAAGCGGTCCTCGCCGGTCTTCCAGGAAGACAGCGACAGCTCGATGGGAAACTCCGAGCCGTCCCGCCGCAGGGCACTCAACTCCACCGTCTGGCCCAGCACGTGCGCCTCTCCAGTCTCGTTCATGCGTCGGATTCCGTTGCGGTGCGCGTCGCGGTAGCGGGCCGGGATGATCATCGTGAGCGACTCTCCGACGGCCTCCTCCTCGGCCATGCCGAACATCTGGGCGGCGGCAGGGTTCCAGGACGTCACGCGCCCTCGCGCATCGGCGGTGACGATGGCATCGTTTGCCGATTCGGAGATGGAACGGACGTTGGACAACAGGCGCCGGGCCGTGACTCGTTCGTGGTTCAGGTTGTGGGCCAGCAGGACGAAGAGCCCCGCGGTGAACAGCTGCACGAAGAGGAACTGTCCCGCCACCTCCAGCAGGCGCTGCTGTGCAGGGGCCGCGGCGACGACCAGATCGGGGCGCCACAGCTCGATGGCGATCAGCGAGAGCCAGACCAGGGCAAAGAATCCCCAGGCCAGCAGCGCGGTGGCGACCCGTCCGCTCAACATCACCGCGATGACCACCGCCGGGATCAGGTGATAGTGCGCTCCCCCGAGGGTCCCGGCATCGAACAGCGTGTTGATCCAGAGAAAGGCGGCGACCAGGAGCACGAACGGCCAGTACAGACCCCGGAACATGTTGCGGAAGCGGGCCAGGTAGTAAAAGAGGAGGAAGAGCAGGCCGGTGACGGTGTGAAGCAGCGCCATGGCGAGCTGGCTCTGCAGGCCGAGCAGGAATCCGCCCCCCAGGATGGCCACACCGTTGAGCAGGCTGATGGCGTTCAGCAGGCGGTGCTCCAGGGGGAATTGCTGGTGGTCGCCGGCCACCAGGTCGAGTAGCTGCAATAGTTTCCGAGTCAAGACCCACCTCCTGCGCTCGGTGTACCGAATCCTCGCGTGCCCCCTTTATAGCGGGTTCTGCGTGGAGTCTCCACAACGTAATAGAATGCGCTCCTGGGAGGCCGGTCGGTTCCCGCCACAGGGCGGAGACTGTTGTTCCGGCCAGGAGGCTGATTCCATGAGTTCGGTGGACCGTTACCGCCGCTGGTTCGAGTACGAGAAGGACAGCCACGCCAAGGTGCTGGAGTCGCTCGAGCGGCTTCCCGCCGAGGCCCGCGACAAGCCGGAGTACCGCAAGGCCGTCGAACTGGTGAGCCACCTGGCCGCCGCCCGGCGGCTGTGGATGTACCGGCTGGGGGTCCTCGAGAAGGGGCCGAGCAGCCTGTTCGGGGAGAGCCCCACGCTGGAGCAGGCGGCCGCGCAGCTGCGCGAGGTGCAGGAGCTGTGGGATGGGTATTTTCGGAAGCTGGACAAGCAGGAGCTGGACCGGGAGTTCGAGTATCAGAGCCTGGAGGGGGCGCACTACCGCAACCG
>JBFGHG010000777.1:0-2498 GCA_041578395.1 Acidobacteriota bacterium | reverse complement strand
GTCGGGGTCCGACAGGCTCATCACGATGACGCCCGGCAGCTGCTCCGGCCCGGTGTTGTGGAAACGCAGGTGGCGCAGGACCGATTGGGCGTCCTGGAGCCGGAACAGCGGCGAGCTGCGCCGGATTTGCAGCATCTCCAGGAAGTGGTCCAGGCTCTCCTGAATATGCGCGGCAGTGGGCCGCAGCGCCGCGTCGGCCAGCAGTTCGCGCATCAGGGGCCAGTGCGGCTCGTTCTCCCGCCGCGGGGGCAGGCCCACGCCCCAGTTGTTGCTCCGGCAGGTGAAGTCCAGCCGGTTGAACCAGTCGCCCGAATCGTAGCTGTTGCGGTCCATCGACTTGGAGCGCAGCAGCTCCATCCCGGCGTGAAAGAAGGGGATGCCCTGGGCCAGGGCCACCAGGCTGATGCCCAGCTTCTGCATGCGCACCCGCTCGGACATGGGGGTGGAGCGGGACGCCTTCACCTGGACGACGTCGAAGAACGTCTCGTTGTCGTGTGCTTCCACGTAGACGATGTTCTCGCGCGGGGCGTGCGTGTAGGCGGCCGGCTTGCCGCCGTAGAGGACCTCGGCTCCCGTCACCTCGCGGCCCTGGTGATCGGCCAGCGGAAACCGGGCCAGGTTGCCGGCCAGGCCCAGCCGCACCCAGTCGCTGATCTCGAGGAGCTTGCGGCGGGCGTCCGGCGGCGAGTCCCGGTTGGGGTCGGTGTGCAGTCCCGTGGCGAACCCCTGCTCGCGGTAGTGGGCGAAGGGCGTGCCGCCGCGGGCCCCGTCGCGCAGGCGGTCGTTGAACGTCCCGATGCCCGTGCCCGCCATGTTCAGCTGGGTCGCGTTGACGCCGCGCGCGTTGTCCTGGACCTCGCCGAAGTCCCAGCCCTCGCCGTAGACGTAGACCGCGGCGCCGTCCACGCCGTCGGCGGCCGGCGTCAGGGAGTCCAGGGCGCGGCGCACTTCCAGCATGTCGCTCCGGAAATGGTGCCCCATCAGGTCGAACCGGAAGCCGCTGACGCGGTAGTCGCGCGCCCAGGTGAGGACCGAGTCGACCATCAGCTTTCGCATCATGCGGTGTTCCGTGGCCGTGTTGGCGCAGCAGGTCGTGGTGTAGACCTCGCCGTCGGGTCCCCGGCGGTGGTAGTAGCCGGGGACGATGCGGTCCAGGACGCTGCGGGGGTCCTGCCCGGCGGCGTGCGTGTGGTTGTAGACCACGTCCATCACCAGGCGCAGGCCCGTGCGCTCCAGGGCCTGCACCATCTGGCGGAACTCCAGGATGCGCCGCGTCCCGTCCGGCTCGGTGGAGTAGCTCCCCTCCGGGACGGTGTAGTGGTAAGGGTCGTAGCCCCAGTTGAAGCCGTCGCGGGAGGCGGTCTTGGCCACGGCGGCCTGCTGGCGGTCCGAGTCGGGGGGGAAGGAGGCCAGATCGGCCCCGGGTTCTCGCCGATCCTCCTTCCGTTCCGGAATCGTGGCCAGGTCGAAGACCGGCAGCAGGTGGACGTGGGTCACGCCGGCCTGGGCGAGCCGGCGCAGGTGGCGCGTTCCGTGCGAATCCAGGGTGAAGGCGGAGAACGTGCCCCGCAGCGGCTCCGGCACGCTCGGATCGGAGGCGCTGAAGTCCCGGACGTGCAGCTCGTACAGGACGAGGTCGTGAGGCGCCGCGGACGGGAGGCGGGCGTCCCGGTGCCACCCCGGCGGGGTGAGGTCGGGGTCGGACAGGTCCACCACCTGACTCCAGCGGCTGTCGGCGGAGAGGCTGAGCGAATAGGGGTCCGTCACCTGGTTGCGCTGCACCCGGCCGGTCGAGGGGACGAAGACCTCCACCTCGTAGCGGTAGAAGCGCCGGTCCCAGGCGGGATTCCCCAGCAGGCTCCAGACGCCGCTGGAGGGGTCCTGGTGCATCGAGTGCCGCTGCAGCTCGGAGGTGTCGTCGGGATGCCGGGCCAGCAGCAGCGCGACCGCGCGGGCCGTGGGCGCCCAGAGGCGAAAGACGGGGAGGCTGCCGGAGGGGTCCGCCCCCAACGGCCCGGAGTACTCGAAGAGCCGATCGATCACTCCCGCCGTCTGCACTCCGGTGGCCTCGATCAGACCGTCCGGGCCGGCCAGGCTCACGGCCAGCTGTCCCCGCAGCAGCCGGCGGATCTCCTCCCGCTGGAGCGCCGGCAGCCGGAAGAGCCGGTACCCGCCCAGGTGGGGGTACTGGTCGCCGAACGCCTCGGACACGCTGCGGGCCTCGGTCTGCAGCTGGTGGCTGCCGCCTCCCTCCACCCCGGAGGCCGACTCCGCCAGGCCCCCCTCGTCCGAAAAGTGCAGTGCCGCTCGGCCTCCTTCGGGGAGTTGCCGGCGCCAGGCGACCAGTTCCGGGGTCAGCCAGTACGCCCGCGCGTGGCCGGGGAAAATGGCCTCCGGCCGGGGTTGGGGAGCGCCGGGTTGGGCAGTTTCCGACATCGGAGTTACAATGCCCAGAAGCACGACTGCCGTAAAGGCCGGGATGAATAAAAACTGCGGAC
>JBFGHG010000776.1:0-2502 GCA_041578395.1 Acidobacteriota bacterium | reverse complement strand
CGTACCACTTCCGTTCCGCTGCTGAGAGCATCCGTTCGGGGATGCCCCTTGCCAGCGGACCCCGGGTGCGACGGCTGGGGATCCAGCGGGCCGCCTCCCGGCGCTCGTCGGAGACCGCCAGCGGAGTCGGGAAGCGGCCGGCGCGCCGATGGTAGGCGGCCACCAGGGTGCGCCGCTGCAGCTCAGCCTGGCCCTGCAGGGCCTGCGCCCAGGTGTCAACCAGCTGACGCGTCTCTTCGAAGCCGCCAAAGTCCAGGATGCTGCGCAATGCGCGGTTCTCCCGGCGCAGCCCGAACTCGATGACGTTCTTGGCTTCCTCGTAGGTCTGGCGCAACGACTCCAGGGGGGACTCGAAGAGCCAGCCCAGCGCCTTGTGCGTGTCCGCGAGCAGACGCGCCTGCGCCCGGGCCGACACCAGCGTGGTCAACTCGCGAGCCCGCTCGTCGTCCAGCGTGGCCAGGTACCAGAAGCTCGCGGCCGCGATCAGCTCGGAACGCTCGAGCTGCACCGGGTCCACCTTGTCGGGCGTGTCCTGGCTGGTGTGATGGGTGTAGTCGGGCCAGTGGTTGAGCATCATGGCGGGGATGGCCAGCATGCCGTCGTTGAAGACGACGTGGTCGCTGCCGCCCGAGAAGGGCGTGATCCGGTAGTTGAAGTTGCTGCGCGACCCCTGCTGCAACGACGCCTCGCGCTGGTCCACCTGGGAGGCGATCTCGGCCACCACGTCGGCCAGGGCACTCGAAATCGAGGCGGGCGGCCAGGTGATGTTCAGCCGGCTGTGCAGCAGCTCCAGGTCCTCCCCCACCATGTCCAGGTTCAGGTTGGCCAGCACGCGCCCTCCCTGCTGCGGCCCCTTCAGTTCGGGATGGGCGTCGACGTAGGCCATGGTCCCGAAGAATTCCGGCACCCAGAGAAAGCGGATCGTGTGGCGGGGGCGGGGCAGCGTCCCGGCGGCGATCAGGCGGCGGAAGGCCCTCGCCAGGTCCAGCAGCGCGGCACTCCCGCTGGCGTTGTCGTTGGCCGAGAACTTGGGGTGGTCCAGGTGGGCCGAGTAGACCAGCAGCCCGCCATCCGCGTCCCCCGCGATCTCGGCCACCACCACGTCCATCCGGCCGGGCTCCAGGCCCGTCCCCTCCACCCGGGCGTCCAGCACCACGCGCTGCCCGTCCGCCAGCAGGTCGCGCAGCCGCCGCCCCTGCCGGTTGCTCAGGTTGAAGCCGAACCTGACGTAGGGAAGTTCTTCGGTGCGGGGCCACATGCCCGTGTAGCCGGTCATGTCGGGATGGTCGGCGCCGCGCGGGTCGTCCAGGTAGCAGATCACGGCCGCCGCGCCGTGCTCGAGCACGGCCTGCCGGTGCACCTCTCCGCCGTAACCGGTGGCCAGCACCAGCTTTCCCGCCACGTCTCTTCCTTCGTAGTCCTCGGGCGAAGTCCCCTTGCCCACGTCCACCAGTTCGGCGCGCACCCGGCCGGCGTTGGAGTAGGTGATCACGCTCATGGGAATTTCGGGGTAGCGGACCAGCAGTTCGTCCCGCGGCTGCACCATGCGCAGCTCGGCGCTGTCGATCGACCAGCCCGAGGGGGACTGCCAGGTCTGATAGGCGACGATGCCGTCCGATTTGAAGCTCTCCAGCCAGGCCTCTTTGGAGTCGAAGCCGAACCCGCGGAGGCTCTCCAGAACGTAGGCGGCCGCGTCCGAGTAGCCTCGCGATCCCTGCACGCGGTGATGGCGCGTGATGGCGACGACGTGGTCCTTGGCCAGCTGGCCCGACAGCTCGTCGGCGAGCACCTCGAGGGCGTCGCGGGGCATGAGGCGGGCCCGCTCGTCGCGGGCGAAGTGCAGGCCGACGAAAAAAACGAGTAGGACCGGGAGGAACGAGGAACGGAGGATGCGCGGCGACCGGCGTTCTTTCGCCGTTCGGTACCAAGAGCGGGCGGAGAACGGGTGTCCCATCACTCTCCTAACAGGCGCTGGGGCTTGCGGTCGTCAGGCAGGGTGACGGCTTCGATCTGCTGCAGGACTTCGTGGGCGGTGCGGACGGTCATGAAGCGGTTCAGGCCGAACACCTCGTCGGAGAGGGCGGGGTCGAAGCCCAGCACCCGCCGCAACCCCTCCACGGCGCGCGTTTCCTTGAACTGCCCCAGCTGCCAGACCACCACCTCGTCGAAGGGCACGCCGAACGGGTACTCCGCACGAGGCTCCCTGGGCATCTCGTCCAACAGCTCCAGCAGCTGTTTGCGGATGGCCTCCGAATCCGGGGAGGGGCGCCAGACGCGCCGCACGCCCCAGCCGTCGAGCCGGTAGACGGGGCCCACGGGCAGCGGCAGCTTGCCGGGATAGCGCAGGGGGTGGTTGGCGCAAAAGGTCTCCGCGGCGTCGCGAATGGGGAGGTCGCGCAGAACGCAGAAGGCGGGTTCGTCACGCTCCCGCCGCGGATGGCCGGCCCGGCCCCGATTCTTGCGGTTGAACCAGCAGGTGTAGCAGCAGTCCTTGAATTGGTG
>JBFGHG010000775.1:0-2503 GCA_041578395.1 Acidobacteriota bacterium | reverse complement strand
CGCGACGATTTCAACGACGTGCTGAAGAACCTGATCGCCTTCAACCCCCGGACGGGCGTCCCCTACCCGCTCGGCTACACGACCGCCATCCCCGGCAGGCGGCTGCTCGAGCGCTTCCCCTTCGACCTGCGCCTGGGCGGAATCGCCTATTTTCTGGAGCGGATGAAGGGGGCCCAGCTGGAAATCGAGCACCAGCGCCGGACGCACCGCGGCCGGCTGCTGGGAATCGAGTCGATCAGCAGGGCCGACGGCGAAGACCCGCCCACCGAAGACCACCGCCTGACCCTGCTGGGCGAGGACGGGCGCTTGTCCAACTTCCTGCTCTCCTTCGTGGAATCGGCTCGCCTGGAGGACCCCGCGCTGCAGGAGCAGCTCGAGCAGTACCTGCAGCTGTTTCGCGAATCCTACAATCAGACGGCCGCCAACCTCACCATCCAGCCCACTCCCGCCGCGGGACCCGTGCGGGTGGCCTACGTGCAGCAGTTCCCGGTCTGGAAGACCAGCTATCGCCTGGAGTTGGGTGACACCGACCGGCTGCAGGGCTGGGTGCAGATCGACAACCCCACCGGCGAAGCCTGGGACGGCGTCCAGTTGACTCTGGTGTCGGGGGCGCCGGTTTCCTTCGAGATGGACCTCTACGAGCCGCTGTACACCGTCCGGCGCAGCGTGCCCGTTCCCAACCGCCAGGTGACTGCGCCGGTGGAGTACGAAGAAGCGGTGGCCGACCAACCACGCCGCAAAGCGGCGGCCCGCGAGTCGGCCTTCGAAGCCGAGTTCGGCCGCAATCGCCAAACGCTTGCAGCTCCAGCGGAGGGAGTGGTCGCGGCAGCGCCGCCGCCCCCGGCGCCGCTCCAGCTGGTGGAGGCGGAGGCGTCCCGGGCGGAGGACTACTTCGAATACCGCTTTCCCTTCCCGGTCTCGCTCGCGAACCGGGAAAGCGCCCTGCTCCCCTTTCTGAGCCGCGAACTGGAAGCCGAGACCGTCTCCATCTACAACGCCGCCAACCATCCGAACCACCCCTACAACTCGGTGAAATTCGACAACGCCACCGGCGTCCCGCTCGAGGCGGGACCGGTCACGGTGTTCCAGCAGGGCCGCTACGCCGGAGAGGCCGTGCTCGGCTATCTGAACCGCGGCCAGGAGGGGCTCCTCTCCTACGGCCTGGACTACGAAGTCTCGGTCTCCCGGCAGGTCTCGGGTCAGCCGGAGCAGGTGGTGCGGCTGACCATCTCCAACGGCGTCGCCTATTTCTTCAAGGAGAGTCTCCGAGGCACGACCTACGAACTGCGCAGCAACGCCGATCGGGCCAAAGAGCTGCTGATCGAGCACCCGCGAGACCCGTCGCTGAAGCTGAAGTCTCCGGAGGCGGATGAAAGAACCGACTCCTTCTACCGCTTCCGGGTCGAGCTGCAGCCGGACGAGCAGCGGGAGCTGGCGGTGCAGGAAATCGTCTCGTCGCAGAGTTCTCTGGTGCTGCGCCGGCTGGAGCGAAACGAATTCCTGGTCTACTTCTCCAACCTGAACCTCCCCGGCAACCTGAGGCGCCAGCTGGAGGAAGTCGCGGCGGCCACCGCGGAACTCAACCGGCTGGAGCAGCAGCAGCGCGATCTGGGCCGGCGGTACGAACAGGTCGCGGCCGACCAGGGACGCATCCGGGAAAACCTCTCCGCCCTGGGCAAGTCGGGCGCGGAAAAGCAGCTGTCGGAGCGCTACATCCGCGAACTGAGTGCACAGGAGGACGAACTGGACCGGCTGAAAGAGCAGCGGGAGCAGTTGCAGCGTCAGATCGTGGAGAAGACCCGGGAACTCGACCGGCTGGTCGCCCAGCTCAGCTTCGAGGGTCCGGTCCGCTGAGCACCAGCTCCATGAGCGCCGCCTCCGGCATCAGGTCGCGGAAGTCGGCGAAGAGCCCGGGAAGGGGCTCGGCCACCTCGAACCCGGATTGCTCGAACAGCGGACGGGAGTAAGCGTTGGCGATCAGCTGGACCTTGCCGCAGCCCAGGCGGCGGGCTTGCCGGAGGTGACGCCGGACCAGCCGGGAGGCGATTCCCCGCCGCCGAAAGACGGGGTCGACGGTCAGCGC
Source organism: Acidobacteriota bacterium (assembly GCA_041578395.1). GTDB lineage: Bacteria > Acidobacteriota > UBA6911 > RPQK01 > JANQFM01 > JBFGHG01. The sequence goes on along the minus strand of JBFGHG010000775.1, from coordinate 420 downwards.
GAACAGGTTGTAGAAGCGGCCTCCGGGCACGTGGACCGTGGGGAAGTCCTCGTCCACGTCCGTGTCGCGGGCATCCCGGCCGTTGAGCGCGGCGGCACAAAAGCCGACCGGCCCGTCGGCCGCCCGCGCCACCAGCAGTCCCTGGGGAAAACGCCGGAAGCGGCGGCGCAGCCGCTCCGCCGAAGCCGCCATCCGCTTCCAGACGCGCCGCTCCAGTTTCGCGACGGCGGCCAGTTCTCCGAGCCGCGCCCTGCCGATCGGGATCTGCACAATGAGCTGGCCTTCCAGGCCTGGACTCTTCTCCTTTCCCGGAATGACGGGCAGGATGCCCGTCTCACGCCTTCGGATTGTACCCCTTGCCGCAGTTGTACGAGGCGGGCCGCATGCGATCTAATACCAGCGTGAGCAGCGGCTGGAAAT
>JBFGHG010000774.1:0-2505 GCA_041578395.1 Acidobacteriota bacterium | reverse complement strand
CGCGCGGGGCGCACGCCCGCGCCCGAGGGCGAAGACGCCTACGAGCTGCTCACCGCGCCGCTCGAGTTCGAGGTGGCGGCGGCCCTGCCGGAGGGCGCATCGTTGACGCTGCGCGCGCCGCTCGGCAGCGGTTCCCCCGCGATCTCGAATTGGCGTTGCTGCAGGCCCGAATCTGGATGCATCTGGGTGACTCGAGGGAGGCCCTCGAGAGCGCTCTCGAAGCGGTCCGACTCGACCCCTACCGAAGCCACGCCTGGGTCGCGGTCGCCGACGCGGAACTCGCCAGGGGACTGCGCCGCGCAGCCGCCGAGGCCTTCCTCGCGGCGATCCGATTGGGCGCCGGCGATCTGGACGTGCTACAGCGGGCGGGGTTGCAGTTTCTCGAAATGGAATGGTGGCTCGAGGCCCGGGACAGCCTGTCCGCCGCCTGGGAGCAGGGAGACCGTTCGCCCGAGACGGTCCGTGGGTTGGCTGCGGCCTGGCTTGCACTCGACCGGGAAGCGGACGCGCTGGAAGTGCTGTCGGCGGCCTACGCGCCCGCCGAGGCCTGGACACGGCTGGGTAAGCTGTGGATGGCCTCTGAGCGGTGGGAGAAAGCGCACGACTCCCTCTTCCGGGCGTTGACGCTGCAGCCCGACGCGGCGGAGGCGCGCGTGTTGCTGCAGATGGTGGATTCGCATCTGCCTCCGCCCACGGTCGTGAAGATCCCGGCCTTCTCCGGCCACTCTCGGGCCCGGATTCAGCTGCCCGCCTGGACGGCCGAGGAAGAACCGACCCCCGTCCTCGTGGCCGGAATCGAGGCCGAGATGGGGAGGGCGGAGAGGGGCTTGCCCGCTCTGCGTTCCGACCATCGAAAACTCCCCGCACTGGAGACGGCCGGACTGATCCTGCCGCGATCCATCCAGCCGGACACCGCAACCGCACGGATGGAAGCCGAAGCCGACACTTCCCTGGGCATTCTCGGGGAGGCCGCGAGCCTGCGAAACGAGGCCGGGCTCCCTGCGGAGGTGCGGTGGCCGATTTCATTGTCAGGGTTGTTAGAGAGACTGCACGTGACGGACCGTCTGCCGCCACTGGTCCGCGAAGCTCTGAACGGAGAAATCGCGACCGGGCGCCGGCAGTGGGGCCGGGACGCCCAGCAAGCCACACGGCCCGAGCACCCGGGCGGGGAGAGAATCTGGCTGGGCTGGGGGAGCGAACCGAGGGCGGTGGCGGCTCTGTCTCAGTTGTCGGGCCGGACGGTGCACCCGCCCACCAGGTTCCGCATGCTGGGCCTGGAGCCCGCGTTTGGCCCGGGGTCGCTGAATCGGAACGACGCGGCGGAGTTTCCGGCTGTATTGGCGGTCGCCGGACTGGCGCTGGTCGTCGGGATGTCGTTGAGTTCGAGGTTGGGAGGGACCGCGAACAGAGTCGTGGGAGCGGGGATGGGGTTGCTGGCCGGGTCCCTGGCCGTTCTGGCCATGGGGATCTGGCACGCCGTCTAGGGGAATCCGTGCTCCCCAAGGGATGGGGGGAAGCTTGTGGCATCGTTGGAGCATCTGACGAACCTGGTGGGCGCTCTAATCATCGCTCACCGGGAGCTGACCGAATTCGCGAGTCGCCTGTCGAGCCCGGCGCTGGTCGAGGAACTGCGGGGCGCCATCCAATGTCTGGAAAACGGACTGCCCCTGGTTCCTCCGCGAAGTCTCCAGGAAAAGGCGGCGGAGACGTTGAGCCCGGTCGAATGGACCGAGCTACTGGGTTGTGTGGGCGCGTGCGCCAACGGCTCGGGAGGTCCGATGGGGGCGGACCTGTCAGGACCGGAGCTGGAAGCCGTTGCGATCGGCATCCTCTGGAGCTGTTTGCTCATCGAGGAATACGGAAACCGCAACCAGCGTGAGGCCCTGGAGGGTCCGACACCCGAACTGGTCAGCTGATCCCGGCCGTTCGGAAGAGGTCGGAGGGGTCAGGAGTTTCGCATTCCGCTTCGAGGCTTGCGATTGGGCGCCGGTTTCTCGGCAGCGGCTGGGCCGGTGCCGGGCGCGACCAGCTTCTTGAAGTCTCGGGGTACCATCGAGGTCCACTTCTTGAAGGTCCGCTCGAAGGTGCGAAGATCGCCGAACCCGACCGCGTGAGCCGCCTCGGTGACTGTCTGGTCGCTTTTCTTCAACAACTCGATAGCTCGCTGGATGCGGATGTACTGCAACCACTCCCTGTAGGTGATTCCCACCTTCTCGTGGAAGAACCTGGAGAAGTAGGTTCTTTCCTGCGCCGCGATCTGGGCCACCCGTTCCAAGCTGACGTCTTCGGCGAAGTGCTCGACCACGAACCTCCTCACCTTGTTCAGACTGGCGTAGTATTCGAAGGCGTCCACGTTGAGACCCTTCGGGCGCCGGGCCGAGGTTGGATTCGCCCCGTCGGACGCACCGGCTCGGACATCCTCGCCACCGTGTTGAAAAAAGCGGATCGCGAAACCGCAGAGCTGCGACTGAAACTCCACCACGTACACCACGGTCCCGATCAGCT
>JBFGHG010000773.1:0-2511 GCA_041578395.1 Acidobacteriota bacterium | reverse complement strand
TGCGAGGAAGCGGCGTTGTCCAGGTAGACCAGCGGCTTGCCGTGCACCTGCTGCCGGAGGATGGGAAAATCCGCGCGGACCGCCGCCAGGTCCAGCAGCGGGAGGGCGGCCCCGCCGGCGTGGTCCGGGCCCAGCGGCTGCACGCGGCTCATCCCTCGAAGACCTCCTTGACCAGCTCGCCCTTGGGCAGCCAGCCGGTCAGGTACTCCACCATCCGCTCCCGCAGTTCCGGGATGCGGACGTGGTCGATCAGTTCGCTGGCGAAGGCATAGATCAAGAGGCTGCGCGAGGCGGTCTGGGAGATCCCCCGCGAGCGCAGGTAGAAGAGCGCCGTCGGGTCCAACTGGCCGATGGTGGCGCCGTGGGTGCACTTGACGTCGTCGGCGTAGATCTCGAGCTGCGGCTTGGTGTTGGCGTAGGCGTCGTCGGACAGCAGCAGGTTCTGGTTGGTCTGCTTGGAGTCCGTCTTCTGGGCGCCCTTGTGCACGATGATCCGGCCGCGGAAGACCCCCCGGGCCGACTGGTCCAGGATCCCCTTGAAGAGCTCGCGGCTGTCGCAATGGGCCTTGGCGTGCTCGAGCGTGGTGTAGTTGTCCACGTGCTGCTCGCCGTTGAGCAGGTAGAGCCCGTTCAGGGAGCTGTGCCCGCCCTCGCCGTTCAGCACGCAGGTCAGGTCGTTGCGGGTCAGTTTCGCGCCCAGGTCGATGGCCGTGGTCCGGTAGTTGGTGGCCCGCCCCTGCACCACCTGGTGGATTCCCACGTGATAGGCCTGGGGGCTGTCCCACTGCAGCCGGTAGTGGTCCACCGTGCTGTCGTCGCCCACCACCGCCTCGGTGACCGGGTTGCAGAAGTAAGCGCCGCCGTCGAGGCTCAAATAGCTCTCCACCAGCGTGAACTGGCACGATTCGCCCCCCACGACCAGCGTGCGGGGGTGGATGCGCCGGGCCGCGCCGTCTTCGGGGCTCGCCACGTAGAGCAGGTGGACGGGCTGCTCGATCACCGTGCGGGGGGCCACCCGCACGTAGGCGCCATCGCAGGCGAAAGCGGTGTTGAGAGCCACGAAAGGCTGCTCGTCGTAGCTGGCCAGGCGTCCGTAGTGCTCCCGCACCTCGTCCGGGCGCTCGCGCCACGCCTGGCGGAGGCTGGTGACCGTGAGGCCCTTCTGCTCGAACGCGTCGGAGAGGTCCGGGCGGAAGATGCCGTCCACGAAGACCAGCCGCGGAAGGCCCAGGTTGCCGCAGTCCACCCGGTCCAGGTCGGCCAGGCTGAGCAGGGCGCCGTCGCTGGCGGCGAAGCGGAAGTCGGCGCGGGCGATGGGCGCCACGTTGGTGAAGCGCCAGGCCTCCTCCTTGACGCTCGGGAATCCCAGCGTCGAGAAGCGGCTCATGGCGTCCCGGCGCAGGTCCTGCAGCCAGGAGGGCTCCTCGCTCACCTGCTGCTTTTCGAAGCCGACAAAATCCGAGAGGTACGTGTCTTTCTCTTTCACGAGCTGCATGTCGGTCCCCTCTCTCAACCGCTCACCGGCTGCGCTTCGGCTTCGTCTTCCAGCCAGGAGTAGCCGCGCTCTTCCAGCTCGAGGGCCAGGCTCTTGTCGCCCGACTTCACGATCCGCCCCTGAAACATGACGTGCACGAAGTCGGGGACGATGTAGTTGAGCAGGCGCTGATAGTGCGTCACCACCACGATGGCGCGCTCGGGGCTGCGCAGGGCGTTGACGCCTTCGGCTACCGCTTTGAGGGCGTCGATGTCCAGCCCGGAGTCGGTCTCGTCCAGAATGGCCAGGCGCGGTTCGAGCATCGCCATCTGGAAGATCTCGTTGCGCTTCTTTTCGCCGCCGGAAAAGCCTTCGTTGACGGGACGCTTGAGCAGCTCTTCGTCGATGTGCAGCAGCTTGGTCTTCTGCTTGACCAGCTGCAGGAACTCCATGGCGTCCATCTCCTCTTCACCGCGGTGGCGGCGAACGGAATTGATGGCGGCCTTCAGGAAGTAGGTGTTGCTGACCCCCGGGATCTCCACGGGGTACTGGAAGGCCAGGAAGACGCCCTCGCAGGCGCGCTCCTCGGGCTCCATCTCCAGCAGGTCCTTGCCGTCGTACAGCACCTCTCCCTCGGTCACTTCGTAGATGTCCCGGCCGGCCAGGACCTGCGCCAGGGTGCTCTTGCCCGACCCGTTGGGCCCCATGATCGAGTGCACCTCTCCGGCGTTCACGTTCAAATCGATTCCGCGGAGGATCTTCTTTCCGTCCGCTTCGACGTGCAGATTCTTGATTTCCAGCATTCGCTCTTTCTCCGATATGAACGGGGCCGCGCCCCGGAATTCTTCAGCCTACGCTTCCTTCCAAACTTACTTCGAGCAGCTTCCGGGCCTCCACGGCGAACTCCATGGGGAGCTCCTTGAAGACCTCGCGGCAGAACCCGTTGACGATCATCGAGACGGCGTCCTCGGCCGACAGGCCGCGCTGCTGGCAGTAGAAGATCTGGTCCTCGCCGATCTTGGAGGTGGACGCCTCGT
>JBFGHG010000772.1:0-2516 GCA_041578395.1 Acidobacteriota bacterium | reverse complement strand
GCGGTCAGGTCGCGGTTGGTGGCCGCGATGATGCGGACGTCAACCTCGATCTCCGACGAGGATCCCACCCGCGAGAAACGACCCTCCTGAAGGGCCCGCAGCAGCTTGGGCTGCAGATTGGGCGGCAGTTCTCCGACTTCGTCCAGAAAGAGCGTGCCGCCGTCGGCGGCCTCGAACTTGCCCGTCCGCCGCTGCTCGGCCCCCGTGTAGGCCCCCTTCTCGGCCCCGAACAGCTCGGCCTCCATCAGCCCCTCGGGGATGGCCGCGCAGTCCAGCACCACGAAGGGGGACTCGCGCCGGGGCGAGAGCGCGTGCAGGGCGCGGGCGGCCAGTTCCTTGCCGGTTCCGCTCTCTCCCGTGATCAGGACCGTGGCGGCGGTTCCCGCCACTTTCTCGATCCGGCGGTAGAGCTTCTGCATCACCGGCGCCCGGCCGACCAGGTCGACCAGGCGGTCACGTTCGCCCAGTGCCTCGGTCAGCCGCCGGTTCTGCTCCCGCAGACTGCGCGAGCGCAGGGCCCGCTCCACGGCCAGCAGCAGGACCTGCCTACGGAAGGGCTTCTCCAGGTAGTCGTCGGCGCCCTGGCGGACCGCCTCCACGGCGTGGGAGATCGACCCGTAGGCGGTGGCCAGCACGAAGGCGGCCCCCGGCCGGCGCTCCCGCACTTTGCCCAGCAGCCAGATGCCGTGTTCGCCCGGCAGCTTCCAGTCGCTCAGTACGAGGTCGAAATCCTCCCCCTCCAGCAGCTCGGCCGCCTCTTCGGCCGAACCGCTCTGGCGGACCGTGCAGCCGCGGCCCTCCAGGATCCGCGCCACCAGCTCGCGCTGGTCTGCCTCGTCTTCGACGATCAGAATCCTCGCGGACGGCTCGAACGCTTCGCTCACGATTCCTGCGCCTCCCGAACCTGACGATCGCCCAGCTCCAGCACGGCCATCGCGCCCTTGCCTGCACTGTCGAGCCGGAGAGAGCCGCCGTAGCGAGTACGGGCCAGCCTCTCCGTCAGGTACAGCCCCATGCCGGCGCCCTGCGGCTTGGTGGTGACGTGCGGCGAGAAGAGCTTGCCGCGCACCTCCTCCGGCAGGCCCGGTCCGTCGTCCTCGATCGACACCCGGACGCGGCCGTCTCCGGCGGACTCCACCCGTGCCTGGACGGCGCCGCCGGGCCCCGCCGCCTCCACCGCGTTCTCCAGCAGCGCCTGCAGCATGCCCCGCAGTTCGGCCTCGATACCGCGGACCGGAAGCGTCCCGGCCGCAGCAACGACTTCGAGGCGGCAGCTGCCGCTCTGAGAGAGTTCGAGGGCCAGGTCCTCCAGCAGCTCCCCGACTGAATGCGGCGCCGTCAACTCCCCGCCGGCGCTGGTCATGGACAGCAGCGACCGCACCCACCGGTCGATCCGGCGGATCTGGCGGTCGGCCCGCTGCGCCAGCTCGGCACCCCGCGGATCGTCCGCTCCCACCCTCTCGGTCAACTCCTCGAGGGCCAGCCCCAGGGTGTTGAGCGGGTTGCGGATGGTGTGGGCCAATCCGCGGGCGATCTCTCCCAGTTCCGCCAGTTGCTTCTCCTGCTCCAGCGCCTGCAGCTCCGTCCGGTATTGCTCCAGCTGGCCCGACATCCGATTGAAGGCCTCCACGGCCTGGCGGATCTCGCGGGAGGAGCCGCGCTGCTCGACCCGAACTCCGAACTCCCCGCGGGCCACCCGCTGGGCCGTCGCGGCCAGGCCCTCCAGCGGCCGTGCCACGCTGTTGGCCAGTACGGCCCCCAGCGCCAGTCCGGCCAGCAGCAAACCGAGGGTTCCGGCCAGGAGGCGGCGGGAGAGCTGCCGGGAGGACTCGGCGACCTGGTCCGAGGAGATCCGGATCTTCTTCCGGGAGCGGGGACCCTGCAGCGTCAAGGTGAACTCGGTCTGGCCCGGGGTGGCCTCACTGTCGAAGCGGAGCGACTCGAGGCCCGGCGCCGAAGCGTCCTCCCGGCCGGTGTCCACGGGTTGCCGCTCCCCGGGGCGCCGCTCGATCACCCGCAGTTCGCGCTGCTGGACGACGGCTCCCCCCTCGGACTCGGTCCTCTCGTCGACCACCATCCGTCCGGGGCCGACGGAGTCCAGCTCGCGGCTGAAGAACTCGGCCATGTCGCGGCTGATGCGGATCGCCTCGGCGCCGAAGTCCTCCAGCGCCCGCGCCGACATTTGTCCCACCAGCCACCACTGCGCGGCCAGCAGCAGCAGCATCAGCAGGCCGAACCAGGAGAAGAGCTTCCATTTCAGGCTCATGGTTAAAGGGATGATAGCAAGATTGATACCGTCTTCCGGGCCGGGGTTGGGCAGGTTGGCGGCCCCAAATGAGGGGGTGGGTGCTCAAATGGGGAGGTGGTCCGGGCCGATTACGATTGCGATTACGATAACGATTACGATTTTCTCAGTGGCATGGAGCGTGCGAGAGGGGTGGCGAGGAGGATATTGCATGAGATTCGTTGCGAGTTCGATCTTGGGAATGCTGCTGGGGATGCCCGTGTGGGGCGGG
>JBFGHG010000771.1:0-2529 GCA_041578395.1 Acidobacteriota bacterium | reverse complement strand
TGGCGGTCCTCCTCTACTGGCCCTGGCGGTGGGCGCGAGGCCAGGGGAAGTCTCCGGCGCCAATGCTGGAGCGGGCGGGAAGGCTGCCGGCCGCGCTGGCGGGCTCGACCGCCCCGGACGAGCCGCGGCTCTGGATCCATGCCGTTTCCGTCGGGGAGGTCAACGTGGTGAAACCGCTGGTGGACCGGCTCGACCTGCCCGCCGCGCGCCTCGCCCTCTCCACCGTGACCACCACCGGGCAGCAGCTGGCACGGCAGCTCTACGCCGAGCGGGCCACCGTCTTCTACTTCCCGCTGGACTTCCGCTTCAGCTGCCGCCGCTACCTGAGCGCGGTCCAGCCGGCGGTGGTGGCGCTGACCGAGACCGAACTGTGGCCCGGGTTCATCCTGGAGGCCCGCCGTCAGGGAGTGCGGCTGGCGCTGGTCAACGGCCGGCTCTCGGACCGCTCCTTCCGCCGCTACCGACGCGTCCGGGGACTGCTGCGGCCGCTGCTGCAGAGCTTCGAGAAGTTCTGCATGCAGTCGCGCCAGGACAAGGAACGGATCCTCGAGCTGGGGGCGCCGCCGGAAAAGGTCCACCTGATGGGGAACCTCAAGTACGACTACCGGCTGGCGGAGGACGAAGAGAAGCAGGAGCTGGCGGCGCGCATCGGCGAACTGCTGCGCCCCGCACCCGGCGGGCTGGTGTGGGTCTGCGGCAGCACGCGGGAAGGGGAAGAAGCCCTGCTGCTGCCCGTCTTCGCCCGTCTCCGGCAACGCTTCCCCGAGCTGCGCCTGCTCGTCGCCCCCCGCCATCCCCACCGCGGCCCGGAAGTCGCCGAGCTTGTCCGCGGCGAAGGCTGGAAATGCCTGCAACGCTCCGGCTGGAACGGCGAGGCCGTCGGGCGCCCCGACGTCCTCGTTCTCGATTCCATCGGAGAACTGGCCTACCTCTATGAAATCGCCGACGTGGTCTTCGTGGGGGGCAGCCTGGTCGACTGGGGAGGCCACAACGTGATCGAAGCCGCCCACTTCAGCAGGCCCATACTCTTCGGCCCGCACATGCAGAACTTCCGGGAGATCGCCGCCCGTTTCCTCGAGGACTACGCCGCTCTTCAGGTTGAGAACAGTGAGGAGCTGGCGGACCGGCTCACCGGACTGCTGGAAGACGCCGCCGCCCGCAAGTGGCTGGGACGCAACGCCCGCAAGGTCGTCCGCGACAACCAGGGGGCGGTGGAGAGGACCGCGGAGGTGATCCGCGAGCTCCTCGACGCCCCCTGAGACGACGCAATGACGGAATCACGGGCAGGGATGCCCGGGCCACTCTCCTCTCACAGGCCGGCGCGGGAAGCGGTGACCCGGTCCACGAGGCTCTGGTAGACGTCGCTCTCCATTCCCTGGCCCTGCAGCTTCAAGGTGTAGCCGTTGCCGGCGAAAGGCTCGATCCGCAACTCGTAGGGATTCTCGAGCTTCAGCTTCTTGATGTCCCCAAAGCTCCACTTCCGGGAGTGGCTCAGATCCCCCACCGACTCGAACGCCAGGCCCGCCTCGCCGATCAGCAGCCGCCCCTGGCAGTTGCCGAAGCGGTGTTTGTGCGACACGGCGTAGCTGCGAGACGCCTCCTTTTCCTCGGCCTGCGGAGCCGGGGCGCTGGGGGCGGTCCCGGCCGCAACCTGCCGCTGCTCGAGCCAGGGCGCCAGATCGAGCGCCTCCTTCAACTTGAACACCAGCTCGCTGCGGCTGCCGGAACGGTCCTCGACCGGTGCGTTGGTGACGATCTTCAGCAGGTTCTGCTCCGCCTCGAGCGAATCGATCTGCCCGCGGGAGATGGCGAACGAGCCTTCGGGGCGATCGCTGTCCACGAAGAGCAGGTACTCACCGACCACCAACAGCTGCCCCTTGACGGCGCCAAAGGGGATGGCCAACTCGGCCGGCCGAACCTGCAGGGACGTCTGGGCCCACAGGCTGCCGGCAAAAACCGCCGACAGAAAAATTGAAACGAGAAACCTCGACTTGTTCACGACTCCTCCTTGCTGGCCGAGCCGCCGCCTTCTGAACCACCGAAAAACCGCCAGCAGCTCTGCACGCTGATAGGACGCAGCGCCGAAGGGGAAGTTTCAAAGCCGGAGAGGCGCTTTGCCCGTCCCCGGGGGGAACACGTACACTGCCGCCATGTGGTGGCTCCCGGCCAAGATCTTCGGGCTGCTGACGGCGTTTCGCGCCTGGCTGTACGCGAGAGGCCTCTTTTCCTCGAGGAGCCTCGAGCGGCCGGTCATCAGCGTGGGCAACCTGACGGTGGGGGGCAGCGGCAAGACGCCCTTCGTGGCTTACCTCGCGCGGATTCTGCGCGACGCCGGCTATCAGCCCATCGTGCTCAGCCGCGGCTACCGCGGGCGGGCCGAAAAAACAGGCCTGGTGGTCAGCGACGGCGAGACCGTGTCGGCCACCCCCGAGGAAGCGGGGGACGAGCCCTACATGCTGGCCTGCGAGCTCCCCGGCGTGGCCGTGGCGGTGGGCCGCGACCGCTACCGCTCGGGCCGCCGCCTCGAAG
>JBFGHG010000770.1:0-2530 GCA_041578395.1 Acidobacteriota bacterium | reverse complement strand
GACCTCGACAACGACGGTTTCCTCGACTTCTACCTGGGGACCGGATACCCCTACTACGACGGCCAGATCCCCAACGTTATGTATCGCAACCTCGCCGGAGCAGGGTTCGCCGACGTCTCGAGCGACGGCGGCTTCGCGCATCTGCAGAAGGGGCACGCGGTGGTCTTCGCCGACCTGGACCGCGACGGGGATCAGGACGTGTTCGAGCAGATGGGGGGCGCCTACCCCAGCGAGGCCTACGGCAACGTCCTGTACGAGAATCCCGGATTCGGCGGCCATTGGCTGAAGGTGAAGCTGGTGGGCACCCGCTCCAACCGCTCGGCCGTGGGCGCCCGGCTGAAAGTGGAGTTCGAGGAGCAGGGTCGCCTTCGACGGGTTTTCCGCTGGGTGGGAACCGGCGGCAGTTTCGGGGCCAACCCGCTGACGCAGCACGTCGGCCTGGGATCAGCCGAGCGGGTGGCGCTGCTGGAAGTGTTCTGGCCGGCCAGCGGCACCACGCAGGAGTTCCGCGACCTGGAGGCGGATCAGCTGGTGCGCGTCGAGGAGGGCAGCGCAAAGATCCGGACGTTGCCGCACCAGGCGCTGCCCTTTCGGAAGTCGGCGCCCGCCCACGTTCACTGACCTCGCGCCACTTCTACTGAACTCTGAAAGACTCGCGGCGCCGGACGCGTTCTCCCCGGATCCGGTCCTCGAACGCCACCTCCACCTGATAAGAGCCCGGCTCCAGGCCGCCCAGGGGAAGGCGTTTGATCAGCACCATCCGGCGCGGCGAGAAGTACTGCACCGACTCGCCGATCTCGTCGACCGATTCCAGCAGGACCTCGTCGCCGCGCAGGATCCGGTAGCGGGCCCGAAACGAGGGTTGTGAACTGCTCTGGTCCACGGCCACCTGGTACAGCTGCAGGTAGAGGGCGAAGTAGTCCGACGGCGAGAAGGTCCGGTCCAGGCGCGGGCGGACCAGCACGTCGCCCAGCACGAACATCCGCTCCTCGGGCCGCTCCGAATCCTCCGCCGGGACGATGTAATCGGACAGGACCAGCTGGCTGGCCGCGAGCGAATCGGTCGGGCGGGGCGCGACGATCAGGCGGTTGGCGGTGCCGATGCGGCCGCCGGCGAGGTCTTTGGCCACCAGCTGGAGCTTGTAGCGGTTCCCCGAGTCGAGCACGAGCACGCGGTTGTACAACGAGGAGGCGGTTCCGCCGGAGGGTCCTCCCGCCGCCACCAATTCGTCTTCGAATTCCCGGACGACGCGGCCCCCCAGATCGGAGACCACCCCGTAGATGGCCACGCGGGCCGTGCCGCTGTCCCCGTCCGGCTCGAAGGTCAGCTCCCGGTTGGCGATCTGCAGGGTGACGGGCACCAGCACCTTGCCCTCGTTGAGCGCGAAGACGTCGGCGTGCACGGCCAGCGGCAGCTGCCCGTAGGTGATTTGGCTTTGGACGACTTCCGCCAGTTCCCGGTGGCGGACCTGGGGCGGCCGCTGCACGTCCACGAAGCGCTCGTAACGGGCGAAGGCGCTGTCCTGTTGCCGGTAGTTCATCAGCGGATAGCTGGCGTGGGGCGCGAAATAGGGCCGCTGGCGCCGGCTCGCCAGGCCCAGCTCCTCGGCGGCGGTGAAGCCGGCGTTGGGGACGTTCAGGAAGGCGTCCTTCTCCTCGGAGCTGAGCGCCATCCGGTAGATGCCGCTGAAGTCGCGGTCCACGAACTCCAGCTCGACGTTGTTGCCCACTCCCTCGAGGTAGCGGTAGCGCCATTTCTGGTACGGGTAGACGGAGGTCCGGCCTCCTCCCTCCGGCAAGGTGCGTTCGTACTCGCCGCCCGAGGGGTTGTCCTCGATCTCGTCCGGCGGGCCGTGGATGACGTAGATCTTCCCCCGGTCGGTCCGCCAGCCGGGCCAGCCCGCCGTGAAGTGCTCGTTGGCGTAGGCCAGGCGCCGGTAGTGCTCGGTCTTGAACTCGTTGGAAGAAGTGCGGGGGTCCGGGTCGCGCCGCAGCCAGAACTGCTCGATGAACTGGTCGCGCTCCTGGTCGGTGGTGAGCCCTTCGAAGACTTCCCGTTCCTGGGGCGTGATGATGTAGACGACGTCCTGCTTGAGCCACTTCCGGTAGTAGTCGCGCTCTTCCTCGGCCGGCTGGGCCCGCCCCGTCCAGACGAGAGTCCCCGCCAGCAGCGCCAGCAGGACGGCCTTACTCGGCTTCCCCCAGCGAAAGCAGGTTGGCGAAGATCCGGTAGGCCCCGGGTACTGCATAGGGCAGTTGTCGATGGACCGCATAGGCGAAATAAGTATAGTACCCGTCGCCGTAGGAAGCCGTCAGCCAGCCTCCGCGCTGCGGTTCCTGTCCGCGGTCCCAGGTGGCGATCAGGGCGGTGTAGCGGGGGTCCCATTCGGAAAAGAACTTCGACCCGCGCTGCTCGACCCAGTCCTCGAAATCGGCGGCCGTGATCCGGTTCGGGGTGTGGAAGAGGCGATGCTCCGCGGCCAGGACCTCGACGGGCGAGTCCTGCTCGGAGACCTCCTCGGCGCCGCGCG
>JBFGHG010000769.1:0-2531 GCA_041578395.1 Acidobacteriota bacterium | reverse complement strand
CCGCCTTGTCGACCCGGATGCCGGCCCGCCGGATACCCGCGGGAGTTCGACTCCAAGAAGGAATACCGCAACAACGCCCTCGGGAACAGGAACCACAAGCAGTTTCAGCACCTGAACTACCGCAACGCCTCGGAGTTCTGGCTCACGGAAGGGTACGCGGTGGTGGAGCCGGACATTCCCATCGTGGGCGGCAAGAACCAGTACAACAACAACTACATCGCGCACCTGGTCGACTCGATGTACGGTGCTATCCGCAAGGTGGACCAGATGGGCTACGTGGACGTGGACCGGCTTGGACACGGCGGGCACAGCTACGGGGCCTTCGCCACCGCCAACATCCTGGTCCGCACGCCCTTTTTCAAGGCGGGAATCGCGGGGCACGGGGCCTACAACCGGACCCTGACGCCGATGGGTTTTCAGCGGGAACGGCGCTTCATCTGGGAGGCGCAAGACACCATCGTGGAGATGTCGCCGTTCTTCTACGCCGACCACCTGGACACGCCGCTGCTGATGTACCACGGCATGGCCGACAACAACACCGGGACGTTCGTGATCCAGTCCGAGCGGCTGATCCAGGCGTTGACGGGGCTGGGGAAGACCGCCGTGCTCTACGAGTACCCCTTCGAGTCGCACGGCCCGCGGGCCATGGAGACCTACCTGGACCTCTGGGCCCGCTGGCTGCACTGGTTCGACCGGTATGTGAAGCAGGCGGGGGAGGAAGTCGAGGAGCCGGCGGTGGAGGAGGAGGTCACGACGAGTCCCGGGCGATCAGGGCAATAGGGACATCTCGAGACCTCTCGAACCGTTGGGCCAAGAGGATGACATTCGGTGGACGAAGGCGTTCGCGCGGCGCGTGAAGCCCGCGAGAACATCTGTGCCGAACACGATCACGATCCGAAGAAGCTGATCGAGCACTACTTGAAATGGCGACAACGGTACTCGGACAGGATGGTGCGTCGGCCTGAGGCACCGTCATCACCTCATGATCCGCGAGCGCGTGAGTGAGCTTTTCCTGGAAGGCACTCATCGAGAAGCAAGCGCATCGTTTGCCAGCGCCCGTTCCGCCTGTTCGAGTCAATCACCGCCGCAGAAGTGAAAACAGACCCGTATAGGAAAACCCGAAGCAGAACAGAACCAGAAACGGCAAAGCCGCCGGCGCGCCCGACTGCAGGCTGAACCACACCAGGTAGCCGAAATACGCCCCCAGCCCCAGCTCCAGCGCCGGCAGCATCCCGCGCCGTGACCGGTAAGCGAGCCGCGGCTTCCCCGGCCGCCGGTCCCCGAACTTGGGCGTCCGCCGGAACGGCGAGTCGATTCCCAGCAGACCCTCCACGACCGCTTTCCCGTTGCTCAGCGCAGTCCCCATCCCCAGCCCCAGCAGGGCCGGAAAGTACTTCAGCTGTGCCCGCCAATCCGGAACCGCCGCCCGCTGCGACACAGCGTAAAACGTACTCACCGAACAGAAGGCCGCCAGAAACAGCGGCAGGTCCACCAGCAGCAGCTCCCACGCCTGCCGCTCCAACCGGATGGTCAGAGCGGGCAGCGCCAGCAGACCCAGCGCCACCATCAGCGGGTAGGCGAAGTTGGCCGTCAGGTGGAAGAAGCCTTCCAATTTGACCCGCCACGGCAGCGGGGCCCGGGCCAGCGACGGCAGCAGCTTGCGGGCGGTCTGGGCGGCGCCTTTGGCCCAGCGGTACTGCTGCGACAGGAAGGCGTTCATGTCGGTGGGCAGCTCGCCCGGCGCCGTGAAGTCGGAGAGGAATACGAACCGCCACCCCTCGAGCTGGGAGCGGTAGCTCAAATCCAGGTCCTCGGTCAGCGTGTCGGCCCGCCAGCCGCCGGCGCTTTCGATCGCCTCCCGCCGCCAGACGCCCCCCGTCCCGTTGAAGTTGAAGAAGCGCCCCGAGCGGAAGCGCCCGCCGCTTTCCAAGACGAAGTGCCCGTCCAGCAGGATGGACTGCAGCCGCGTCAGCAGGGAGTGGCCTCGGTTGAGATGGCTCCAGCGGACCTGCACCATCCCCACCTCCGGGTCGGTGAAGAAGTGGATCGTCCGCCGCAGCGTGCCGGGACGGGGCTGGAAGTCGGCGTCGAAGATGGCGAAGAAGCCGCTCGCGCTCTGCTGCATCCCGTGGGCCAGGGCTCCCGCCTTGAAGCCCGTGCGCTCCCGGCGCCGGATCAGGCGGATGTCGAACCCCTCGCGGCGGTAGTGCTCCACCTTGCGGCGGGCGATCCGGGTGGTGTCGTCGGTGGAGTCGTCCAGCACCTGGATCTCGAGCAGCTCCCGCGGGTAGTCCAGGCGGCAGACCGAGTCGATCAGGCGGGCGACCACGTAGCGCTCGTTGTACAGTGGCAGCTGCACCGTGACCTTCGGCAGCCGCTCGAACTCGGCGTCCGGCCTGGGCTCGCCGGCCCGGTGCTTGAAGTAGAGGTGCACCAGGAAGTAACGGTGCATCCCGTAGACGGCCAGCACCGACAGGACCAGGAAATACGATGCCAGCAGAAGATGTTGCCCGCTCACGGCCTGCTACTTT
>JBFGHG010000768.1:0-2539 GCA_041578395.1 Acidobacteriota bacterium | reverse complement strand
TCGCGCTCAACGGCTCGTTTTTCAACACCCAGCGGATGGTCAGCCAGTACGTGGTCAAGGCTTATTTCAAGTGAGTGGCTGCGGGCGGACGGATCGAGGAGAGGCGGTCAGCTCCCACGGCTGAGGCGCTCCACCCGCTGCAGCAGCTCCAGCAGGGCCTGATGGTGTCGCCGCATGCGCTGCTGGGTGGCCTCGCAGGCGTCGTGCAATTCGCCGACCCGATCATGCTCCGGGCTCCAGTCCGTGGCCTGACTCGAAAGAGGTTCCGCCGTACTCTCCGCCAGGGACGCCTCGTGTGCCGACAGTTTCGCGTTGAGGCGGGCGATCCGCTCCAGGTGGCGCCGCAGTTCTCCACAGTGCTTGTCCAGCGCCGCCTCGAACTCGGACAGCCGGGTCCGCAGCCTGCAGTGATCGTGGCGCCAGCGGCAGGTCTCCTCGAGCCAGGAAGCGTGTTCGCGCTTCCAACGCTCGTGATCGGCATGCATCCGATCGGCTCTTCGTTTCGGTTCCTTCATTTCTTTTCTCCGACGGGGCGCATTGGCCGCCACCTCACCGCCGGTCTTCTTTGCAATCGCAGTGCCAGGCATGGCCGGACGAGAGGGCTGCCGGGCCAGGGATGAGGCAACTCGCTTCACCGTCGCCGGTCGGGAGGTCGCCGGGAGATGGAATGTGACTCTCGGTTCGGGTCAAAAGACCCAATCTCGGAGCGCCGGCAAGACGCTCCCTTCGCCCTGATCGGGTTCGTTGACGTGCTGCTGATCAGTTCGATCGCCGTGTTCTGGTTCCAGATCCCGATCCGGGGCAGTCTCCTGCTGCTGCCCGGCGGCCACGGCGCTCTACCTGATGAGCACCCTGGGCGTGGGTCTGCTGATCTCGACGGTGAGCGCGACCCAGCAGCAGGCCCTGATGAGCACCTTTTTCTTTTACTTTCCGGCCGTGTTGCCTCCGGGTTCCTGTTTCCCATCCCCAACATGCCCGCGGCCGTCCAGTGGCTGACCTACCTGAACCCCTTGCGCTACTTCCTGGTGATCGTGCGGGGGATCTTCCTCAAAGGAGTGGGGCCGTCCGTTCTCTGGCCGCAGATGGCGGCTCTGGCCGTACTGGGGGGCGTGATGCTCTGGCTGGCCACCTCGAGGTTTCGAAAAACGCTCTCTCGAGCGGTGCTCGAACCGAGACCGGGCGTGGGTCCGCTGCTCGCGCCGGTGGCCCGGCCGGGCCCTTCCGATGTCACGGCGGGGTGCTACCCTGTGGCTCGTCAGACTGGGTTGGAAGATGTCGATCGATCGGGTTTTGCAGGACTTCGAACGCTACCGGGACCGGGGCCAGATCACGGCCTGGGTCGAGGTGGAAGCCCACCCGGGAGAGTTCGCCGAACTGCCCGAGGCGATGCCCGCCGCCTTGAAGAATGCGCTGCGCGAGCGTGGCATTCACCGTCTCTACAGCCACCAGGCCCAGTGTTACGAAGCGGTGCGCCGCGGGGAGCACGTGGTGGTCGTCACTCCCACCGCTTCGGGCAAGACTCTCTGCTACAACCTCCCCATCGTGGAGTCGCTGCTGGAGGATCCCGATCAGCGGACGCTCTACCTGTTCCCGACCAAGGCACTGGCCCAGGACCAGATGGCGGAGCTGCTCGAGCTGGAGTCGGCGCTGGGCGCCCCGCTGGGGATCCACACCTACGACGGGGACACGCCCGGCGACACGCGCCGCAAGATCCGCCGCAGCGCGCGGGTGATCCTGACCAACCCCGACATGCTGCACAGCGGCCTGCTGCCGCACCACCCCAAGTGGGTCGAGCTGTTCCAGAACCTGCGTTACGTGGTGGTGGACGAGCTGCACACCTACCGCGGCGTGTTCGGCAGTCACGTGGCCAACCTCTTCCGCCGCCTGCGCCGGATCGCGCGCTTCTACAACTCCGAGATCCAGTTCATCTGCGCTTCCGCGACGATCGCCAATCCCAAGGAACTGGCCGAGGGATTGCTCGAGCAGCCGGTCACCCTGGTCGACCGCAACGGGGCGCCCCGCGCCGGCAAGGACCTGATCTTCTTCAACCCCCCGCTGATCAACCCGGAGCTGGGACTGCGGCGCAACGCCCTGGCGGTGGCGCGCACCCTGGCCGAGGCGTTCCTGAAGGGGGGCGTACAGACGCTGGTGTTCGCCTCCAGCCGGGTGAACGTGGAGGTGCTGCTGCGCTACCTGCAGAAGACCTTCGACCGCCACCCCGGCCGGCCCAAGAAGGTGCGCGGCTACCGCGGCGGGTACCTGCCCAACACGCGGCGAGAGATCGAGCGGCAGCTGCGCAACAAGGAGATCCTGGGGGTGGTCAGCACCAACGCCCTGGAGCTGGGCATCGACATCGGCAGCCTGGACGCCTGCGTGCTGGCCGGCTATCCCGGATCGGTGGCCTCGACCTGGCAGCAGATCGGACGCTCGGGCCGCCGCTCGGGCCGCTCGGCGGCGGTGCTGGTGGCCCGCAACCTGCCGTTGGACCAGTTCATCGTCAAACATCCCCACTACTTCCTGGAGCGCTCCCCCGAGCACG
>JBFGHG010000767.1:0-2539 GCA_041578395.1 Acidobacteriota bacterium | reverse complement strand
GGCCGGCGCGACCCGCTGGCCAATTTCCGCGCCCACTTCCTGAGGGAGGGCCGCTTCACGCCCTGGATCTCGGCCGCCGTGGAAGGCTGCCGCCGCCGGCTGAATCTGGATCCCGCGCTGCTGGGCCCGCTCTTTGTGACCTGCTGGATGCACCGGTGCCTGAAAGAGTCGATTCTGCTGCCTCCCGATCGGCTCGAGCGCGGCACCTACATCCGGCTGTTGCGGGAGGCCCTGGCGGGCGAGGCCCTGTGCGGAGCCGGCCGGCGGGGCCGAAGCGCGGCGGGCGCGGCGGCGCCGGGCTTCCTTTCGGTGCCGGGGAAGGCGTTTTCGTGATGAAAGAACCAGTGGTGGCCTACATCATGTCCCGCTTCCCGAAGATCACGGAGACCTTCGTCCTCTACGAGATTCTGGCCATGCGGGAGCAGGGCGTGAGGGTGGAGATCTTCCCCCTGCTGCGGGAACGGCAGCCGGTGAGCCACCCCGAGGCGGAAGCGCTGGTGCGCGAGGCCCACTACCAGCCCTTCCTCTCCTGGAAGATTCTGCGGGCCAACGCGCAGTTCCTGCTGCGGCGGCCCCGGCGCTACCTGGGGGCGCTGCTCTCCTGCCTGCGCGCCGCCTGGGGGAGTTGGAACTACTGGGGCGGGACGCTGGCGATCTTCCCCCAGGTGGCGCTGCACGCGCGCCGCATGGAGGAACTGGGGGTCGGCCACGTGCACGCGCACTTCGTGAATCACCCGGCCACCGCCGCGCTGATCGTCCGCCGGCTGACGGGCATCCCGTTCAGTTTCACGGCCCACGGAGCGGACCTGCACTGCGAGACGCGGATGCTGCCGCTCAAGATGCGCGAGTGCGCCTGGGCCCTGACCGTGTCCGACTACAACCTGGAGTTCCTGGTGCGTGAGTGCGGGGAGGCCTTGCGCCCCAAGATCACCGTCCACCGATGCGGCGTCGACCTGCGCGAGTTCCAGCCCCGGCCTCCGCACCGCAACGACGGCCCGGTGCGTCTGCTGTGCGTGGGTTCGCTGGAGGAGGTCAAGGGGCACCGAACGCTGATCGAGGCCTGCCGCCTGCTCACCGAGCGAGGCCTGGACTGGCGCTGCGACCTGGTGGGAGACGGGCCGCTGCGCGCCGAGCTGGGCGAGGCCATCGAGTCCGCCGGTCTCGCCGGCCGAATGCGCCTGCTCGGCACTCAGCCCCGCCCGCGGGTGCGCGAGTTGCTCCAGCAGGCCGACGTGGCCGTCCTGCCCAGCGTGCTCACGGCAGAGGGGAAGCGGGAGGGGATCCCGGTGGCTCTGATGGAGGCCCTGGCCTGCCGGGTCCCGGTGGTGAGCTCGCGGCTGTCGGGCATTCCGGAACTGGTGGTGCACGAAGAGACGGGACTGCTGGCCGAGCCGCGCGACGGCCGCGGTCTGGCGGAACAGCTGGCGCGGCTGGCCGCCAGTCCCGAGCTGCGGCAGCGGCTGGGGGAGGCGGGACGGCGGCTGGTCGGCCTGCAGTTCGATCTGGAAAAGAACGCCCGCCGGCTGGCGCAGCGGTTCTCCGCTCAGAGCCGCGCCGGCCGGCCCGAAGTCGGCGCCGGGGAGGCGCTGCAAGCTGCCACGGAGTCCACGGTATGAGCGTCCGCACCCGAATCGGCCTGGAGGGGCCTCTGGATTCACCGCGGGCGCGCCTGCTCCTGCTGGGGGCCAGCGTGCTGCTGGGCCTCGCCCTGACGGTCTACTCGACCCTCCAGGTGGCGGCGCTGGCGCTGGCAGCCTGGGCTGCGGTGCTGGTCTTCCTGTGGCCCGAGGTGGGGACGCTGCTGGGTGTCTTCGCTCTCTATTCCAACCTGACGGTCCTCGCCTTTCAGCTGCACGGAGCGCCTCGCGCCTTCGCGATCTCCTTTTTGGTGCTGTTCGGGATGCCCCTGATCTACCATGTCTTTTACCGGCGGCGGCCGGTGATCGTGGACCGCACGCTGCAGCTGATGCTCGTCTTCCTGCTGGTGGTGCTGGTGTCGAGCGTCTTCGCGAAGGACCCGGCGCTGGCATACGAGTGGATCGGCATTTACCTCACCCAGGGAGTGATCACCTTCTTCCTGGTGATCAACGCCATCCGCAGCCGCGCCACGCTCGAGCGGGTGTTGCTGGTGCTGGTGGCGACCGGCGCCCTGCTGGGGGCCATGAGCCTCTACCAGGAGATCTCCAACGACTACCGCGCCAGCTTCCTCGGCCTGGCGCAGCGCAACCTGGATCACGTCGAGAACCCCAGCGAGTTCTCCCAGACCCCCGTCGACCACGTGCGGCTCTCGCACCGGGCCGGAGGCCCCATCCGCGAGGCCAACTATTACGCGCAGATGCTGCTGGTGCTGCTCCCCTTCGCCCTTCTGCGGATCCGCGAGCAGCGAGGCCTGGGGCGCACGATCGCGGTCGTGCTGGCGCTGGGCATCCTGGCCGGCATTTTCCTGAGCTACTCGCGGGGCGGCTTCCTGGGACTCCTGGTGGTCACCTTCCTGGCGGTCCGCTGGAAGCTGTTGTCCCGAAGGACGGTGGCGGCGGGG
>JBFGHG010000766.1:0-2541 GCA_041578395.1 Acidobacteriota bacterium | reverse complement strand
GTCCGCCGGCTGCTGCGCGAAGCGGAAAGCGGCGGCGCCGGCTACGACGTCCCGATCGTGCTGTACGACGCGGAACTGGGCAATGGAGAGGAGCCGCTGACGGTCGGGCAGGGGGAGAATGCCTGCAGC
Source organism: Acidobacteriota bacterium (assembly GCA_041578395.1). Lineage (GTDB taxonomy): Bacteria > Acidobacteriota > UBA6911 > RPQK01 > JANQFM01 > JBFGHG01. Next base: position 2,412 of record JBFGHG010000766.1, on the reverse strand, counting down.
TTCCGGGAGGACGGCTACGGACCCGCCGCCTTGATCGAGCGCGCCACCCGAGCCCTTCGCAGCGGGCATCTGTGGGAGGCGGCCCGAACGGCGATGGCCAGACGTTAGCGCCGCAAGACGCCTCGCTGCAAATCGGCCTCTTGCCCCCCCAGCCCCTCCTACCGAGGGTCCAGCTCGTCGGCGGGCCAGTCTCGGACCAGGGCGGCCGCTTCCTCCCGGGCCACGGTCTGCTGTCGTCCCGAAGGCAGGTGCTTCACGGTGACGTTGCCCTGCTCCAGCTCGTCGGGTCCCAGGATGGCGACGAAGGGAATCCCCTTGCGGTCCGCGTACTTGATCTGGCCGCCCAGCCCCTGCGCCTGGTGGGACAGCTCGGTGCGGATCCCGTGGCGGCGCAGCGATCCGGCCAGACGAAGCGAACCCGTCACCGTGTCTTCGTCGAACAGCGTGACCAGGACCTGGGTGACCGTCCGGCCCACCTGGGGCGGGAACATCTCGAGCTCTTCCATGGCGTCGATGATTCGCTCGATGCCGATGGTGGTGCCGGTGGCCGGCAGACTCTCATCCTGGAACATCCCGATCAGCCGGTCGTAGCGGCCGCCGCCGGTGATGCTCGGCATGGGAGGGTCCTCGATGGTGGTCTCGTAAATGGGGCCGGTGTAGTATTCCAGCCCTCTCACCATGGCGAAGCGCACGCGCACCCGCTCCTCGTCGATCCCCAGCTCCTGCAGGTAGGAGAGCATCTCCTCGAGCTCCCGGATCCCTTCCAGGGCAATGGGCTGGCCGCTGAGCTGGCCGGCCAGATCGGTGAGGATGCGGCGGTTGTCGCCGGTGGTCCCGAGCAGTTCGAGCAGGCGGGCCACGGCCTCGCGCGGAATCCGGCTGGACTCCAGTTCGCGGCGGACCCCGTCCAGCCCGATTTTCTCCAGCTTGTCGATGGAGCGGTACAGACGTCCCAGACGGGAGGCGGGCACGCCGGAAAACTCGCCGATTCCGGTCAGGATCTTGCGGTTGTTCAGGTTGACCACGAAGCGTTCGAAGCCCAGCCGGGTGAGGATCTCGTGAATCACGTCGACCGTCTCGGCGTCGGCCAGCACGCTGGAACTGCCCACCGTGTCGGCGTCGCACTGGTAGAACTCGCGGTAGCGTCCCCGCTGGGGGCGGTCGGCCCGCCACACCGGGGCGATCTGGTAGCGCTTGAACGGCTTGAGAAGGTCCCGGTTGGAGGCCACCACGCGGCACAGCGGCACCGAGAGATCGTAGCGGAGAGCCAGCTCCTCCTTGCCTCCCGGGTGGTTGGCGTAATAGACGAGCTTTTCGGCGTCGGCCCCGTACTTCCCCTCCAGCGTCTCGCGGCGTTCCAGGGCGGGGGTCTGCAGCGGCTCGAAGCCGAACTCCTCGAACACCGTTCGAATCACCTCGATCACGTAGCGGCGCCGGATCATCTTCTCCGGCAGGATGTCCCGCATCCCGCGCGGGAGACGGGCTTGCAGTCTAGTCGCCATCCTGATCGCCTCCTCTTTTCTCGAGCAGCAACACCGAGAAGTATTCCCGGGGGTCGGAGAAGTGTTCGACCGTCTCCAGGTCGAACCCGCGCAACATCTTGCCGAGGCGCGCGGGGTCGAACTTGCGGCTGATCTCCACCAGGATCCCGCGTCCCTTCGCCCACTGAAACTCCAGTCCCAACCCGGGAAACCGGACCCGCTGGTCCCGGCTGGCCACCGCCACCATCTCCACCCGCTGCCAGGCCTCGTCGTACCGGCCCAGGTAGCGCATGCCCTCCAGGTCGAAATCACTGCCGGTGAGGCGGTTGACGTTGCGAAACGCGTTGAGGATGAACTCGGCCGTCACCCCGCGCGAATCGTTGTACGCCGCCTCCAGCACCGCCGGGTCCTTGACCCGGTCGACCCCCAGCAGCAGGCAGTCGCCGGGAGCCATGCTCGCGGAGAGCCGCGAGAAGAAGGCCAGCAGCTCCCCCCGGGAGAAGTTGCCCACGGTGCCGCCCAAAAACACGAAGGTCTTGCGGACGAAGGGATCGGCGTCGTGCAGAGCCGACTCGTAGCGCGCTTCCAGGGCCTGCACTTGGAGTTCGGGCAACTCGTCGGCCAGCAGCCGTTGGGTCTCGAGCAGGGCGGCGCCGCTCACGTCCACCGGGACGAAGGTGCCCCCGCCGCAGATCCGCAGCATTTCCCGCAGCAGGTGCCGCGTCTTCTTGGACGAGCCGGCCCCCAGCTCCACCAGCACGCACGGTTGGGCCCGCCTCATGACCGTCTCGGCGGCCTCTTCCAGGATCGCCTCTTCGGTGCGGGTCTGGTAGTACTCGGGCAGGGTGGAGATGGTCTCGAACAGTTGCGAGCCCCGGGCGTCGTACAGGAAGGCCGCCGCCAGCCAGGGGGGGTGGTCGAAGAGCGTGCG
>JBFGHG010000765.1:0-2545 GCA_041578395.1 Acidobacteriota bacterium | reverse complement strand
GGGCGGCGTCCAGCAGCAGGTCGTTGCCGAAGGGGCTGGCCACTACGCGTGCGTGAAAGACTCCGCCCTCGTCCGACGTCCCCAGCCGGTGGGGAAAGCGCCAGCCGTAGCCGTAGGGGGCCTCCTGGTCTTGTTCGTAGACCGGGTCGGGGTTGGCGTCCCGGTAGGCTTCCGGGCCCAGCAGCGGCTCCCAGACGCCCCCTTCGAAGCGCTTGGCGGGGCCTTCCTCGTTGAGCTGGGCGACCCAGTCCGGCAGCACGCCGTCCTCCCCGAGATAGTGTGACGACGACTTCCACTGACCCGTGCCCCGCTCGTACCAGAGCGCCAGATCGCCGAGGCGCCCCGTCAAGGTCATGGCGGCGTAGTCCTTCAGGCCCAGCCCGATCACCTTGGCGGCGCCGTTGGTGGCCAGCTCCAGCTCGTCACCAACCGTCGTCACCAGCATGCTGCGCGGGGAACGCTCGGTCTGGTCGGTCACCCCCAGCGGATCGACGCAACCCACCACCCGGCCCGACTCGCGGTCGAACCAGCGGTTCCCCACGATCCCGCTGACCGCCGGGTGAGCCCCGCTGGCGATGGTGGCGTGTCCCGGGCAGGTGAAGGTGGGGAGGTGCGAGTAGGCCGCGTTGCGGTAGACGGCGCCCCCCTCGAGAAAACGCCGGAAGCCCCCGCTTCCGAAGTGGCGCGCGAAGCGGGTGAGGTAGTCGGGGCGGAACTGGTCGATGCTGATCAGGACGACCAGGCGGGGGGGAGTCGCCGGGGCGGACGTGGGAGGCGGGGGGGTGCAGGCGGCGGTCAGCAGCAGGGCGGCGAGCAGTGGGGGGAGTCGGTGGTTCATGATCGAATTACGAATTACGATTGCGAGTTTCGATAACGATTACGATTACGAATTACGATTGCGGATCGGGCAGGGGTTCGACGTCCTTGGCGGTGGGCTCGAAGGAGAACCAGGCGGCCAGTTCTTCGGGAGCGGCTCGGCGGCGGTCCTGCACCGTGCTCCGTTTGTCGCGGTATTTCTTACGCAGCCTCCAGACTTGCCACAGGGCGGGGATCGAACTCCACTCCAGCAGCAGGACATAGAGCAGAATACCGGCATCGCGCAGGATTCCATAGGGAAAACAGCGCCGGCGGACCGCCGCGTCGGCGTTTTTCATGCGCATCAGGTAGCGATTCTTCACCGAGTGGTAGTTGATGACGGGCGAGAGCTGGCGGCGGCGCGAGGGGAGGACCTGGCGGTAGTGCCGGGCCGCGGCCCGCGGCTCGTAGATCGCCTGCCAGCCCCGCAGCCGCGCCCGCCAGGCCAGGTCGGCGTCTTCCCGGTAGGCGAAGAAGTCCTCGTCGAAACACTGCCGCCCGAAGCCCAGTTCCGGGACCATTTCGCGCCGCAGCAAAAGGGCCGCGCCGGTGATCCCGAAGACCTCCTGCGTCCGCTGGTACTGGCCCCGGTCCTCGTCTCCGCTGCCCCGGTCGAAATGGCGGAAGGAGGGGGTGAAGTAGATGCCGGTACTGTCGATCAGGGGCGCGCCGCGGCTCAGGATCAGCCGCCCCTCCGGGTCCATGCGCAGCAGCTTTCCTCCCGCCAGGCCGCAGCGGGGCAGCTGCCGCATCACCTCGAGCAGCACCTCGAGATACTCCGGACCGAGGACAATGTCGGCGTTGCAGATCAGCGCGAATTCGGAGCCGGCCGCCTCCAGGTTGCCGTTGTGGCCGGCGCAAAAACCCACGTTGGCCGGCGATTCGAACACTTCGGCCCCGCAGCGCCGGGCGGTGGCGGCGCTGCCGTCCTCCGAGGCGTTGTCCCAGACGCGCACCTGCGCCGGCACCGTCTGGGCCCGCACCGACTCCAGGCAGCGCTCGAGGAAGGGCTCGTCGTTGAAGGTGACGATGCTGACCAGGACAGAGTCGGCTCCCATTAGAGCCACGATAGCTCAGGAGAGGTAGATCTTGGACCCCTTCTCACGGAACTCGTCCGATTTGCGCCGCATCCCCTCGCCCAGGGCCTCCTTGTCGCTCAGGCCCTGCTGGCGCGCATAGTCCCGCACCTGCTGGGTGATCTCCATGGAGCAGAACTTGGGCCCGCACATGGAGCAGAAATGCGCCACCTTGGCGCCGTCGGCCGGCAGCGTCTCGTCGTGGAACTCGCGGGCCGTCTCCGGGTCCAGCGAGAGGTTGAACTGGTCCTCCCAGCGGAATTCGAAGCGGGCCTGCGAGAGCACGTTGTCGCGCGCCTGCGCGCCCGGGTGGCCCTTGGCGAGGTCGGCGGCGTGCGCGGCGAGCTTGTAGGTGATGATCCCTTCCTTGACGTCCTGCTTGTTGGGCAGGCCCAGGTGCTCCTTGGGGGTGACGTAGCACAGCATCGCGGTGCCGTACCAGCCGATGGTGGCCGCGCCGATGCCGCTGGTGATGTGGTCGTAGCCCGGCGCGATGTCGGTGGTGAGCGGCCCCAGGGTGTAGAACGGCGCCTCGTGGCACTGCTCGAGCTGCAGGTCCATGTTCTCCTTGATCAGGTGCAGCGGCACGTGGCCCGGGCCCTCGATCATCACCT
>JBFGHG010000764.1:0-2549 GCA_041578395.1 Acidobacteriota bacterium | reverse complement strand
GTGTTCGCTGCCGGCGCAGGCCCAGCTCCAGTCCTATGATACGGAGTTCCTGAAGCTCGTTTACTACAACCCCAATCACGCCTACCTCGTGCCGCACCTGGCCCGCTGTTTCGAGAACAGTCTCCGCTTCCACCGCCGGCTGTTCGACTACACCCCCTCGGAGAAGATCGTCATCCTGCTGCACGACTTCGGCGACTACGGCCATGGGGGCACCTCGACGGTTCCCTGGAACTACGTTCAGATCGGGATCTCGCCGTTCGATTACGTCTACGAGACCATGCCGGCCAACGAACGGATGAACTGGCTCATGCACCACGAGCTGGTCCACGTCGTCGCCACGGACAAGGACGCCGGTGCGGACCGCGTCTTCCGCCGCCTCTTTCGGGGCAAGGTCGCGCCCACGCCGGAAAATCCGCTCTCCATGCTCTACAGCTACCTGGCCAGTCCCCGCTGGTACTCGCCGCGCTGGTACCACGAGGGGATCGCCGTTTTCCTGGAGACCTGGATGGCCGGCGGTCTCGGTCGGGTGCTGGGCGGCTACGACGAGATGGTCTTTCGGGCAAAGGTCCTCGAGGAGGGCTACTTCTACGACGTGGTGGGCCTGGAGTCGGAAGGCACTACCGCAGATTTCCAGGTCGGCCAGAATTCGTATCTCTACGGTACCCGCTTCGCCACTTATCTGGCGCTCCAATACGGTCCCGAGAAGCTGATCCGCTGGTTCGACCGGAGAGACGGCAGCCGTCGCTACTTCTCCAGCGAGTTCCGCCAGAACTACGGACTCGGCCTGGACCGGGCCTGGACGGACTGGATCGCCTGGGAGCACCAGTGGCAGACGGAGAACCTGGAGAGGATCCGCGAGTTTCCGGTCACGCAGGCGACTCCCGTCTCCGATCGTGTGTTGGGTTCCGTCTCCCGGGCCTTTGCCGATCCGGACTCCCGGCGGCTCTACGTGGCGGCGAACTATCCCGGCAGCGGTGCCCATATCGCCACCATCGACCTGGAGAGCGGCGGCGTCCGGCGGCTGGCGGAAGTCTCCGGTCCCGCGCTCTACTACGTGACCTCCCTTGCTTTCGACCGTCAGAGGCAAGCACTCTTCTTCACCACCGACAACACACGCGGTAAGCGGGATTTGAACCGGCTGGATCTGCGCACCGGTCGTCAGGAGATGCTGCAGAAGGACCTGCGCACCGGCGACCTCGTGGTCAATCCGGTCGACGGGTCGCTCTGGGGCGTGCGCCACCACGACGGGCTCTCCTCTCTGGTTCGCCTGGAACTTCCGTACGAGGGCTGGGACCCGCTCTTCGTGCTGGACTACGGCCGGGACATCTTCGACCTGGACATCTCGCCCGACGGCCGATGGCTGTCCGCGTCCCTGATCGAAGTCACGGGTCGCCAGCGGCTGATCCTGATGGAGGTCGGTCAGGTACAGGCCGGCGGGAGCGACTTCCGCGTCCTGCACGAGTTTCAGGACAACGCCCCCGCCAACTTCGTTTTCTCGCCCGACGGACGCTACCTCTACGGGAGTTCCTACTACACGGGCGTCTCCAACATCTGGCGTTACGACCTGAAGCGGGAGGTCATGGAGGTGGTCAGCAACGCCGAGACGGGCCTGTTCCGGCCGCTGCCACTGGCCGGCGGCGAGCTGATCGCGTTCCGCTACGGGTCCGACGGGTTTCAACCGGTGCGCGTGCCGGTCGAAGTCAGGGAGAACCTGAATGCAATCCGCTATCTGGGCCAGCAGGTGGTGGAGCGGCACCCGGTCGTGATGGATTGGAACGCAGGCTCGCCCCGAACCGTCGACCTGGACCAGGCCCTCACCTACAGCGGCGAGTACGAACCACTGAAAGGCGTGCGCCTGGCCTCGATCTACCCGGTGGTGGAAGGTTATCAGGACTCGGTGGCGGCCGGCGTGCGAATCAATTTCGCCGATCCGGTGGGGCTGCACGACATGGACCTGACCGCCACGGTTTCGCCCGACGGCGCCCTGGACTCCGATGAGCGCTTCCACGTGAAGTTCGCCTACGACCGCTGGCCCTGGAAGTTTCGGGCCTCCTACAACGCCACGGACTTCTACGACCTGTTCGGCCCCACCAAGACCAGCCGTAAAGGGCTGGCCGCCGGCTTCAGCTACGGAAACTACCTGGTCGACGAAGCTCCCCGTACGTTGGAATACCGGTTTCACCTCACCGGCTACAGCGGACTGGACCAGCTTCCGGAATACCAGAACGTGGCGGCTCCTTTCGACAAGCTGCTGACGGGCGGCGTCAGCCTGCACTATCGGGATCTGGGGCGGACCATTGGGGCCGTGGAAGCAGAAAAGGGGTGGGAGTGGAACGTCGCCTTTCAGAACAACCTGGTCGACAAGGAGCTGTTTCCGCGCTTTTTCGGGCAAGCCAGCTACGGTTTCCTGCTCCCACTGGATCACTCCAGCATCTGGCTGCGCGGGGCGGCCGGGCAGTCCTTCGGTGACCGCGACGACCCCTTCGCCAACTTCTTCTTCGGGGGTTTCGGCAACAACTGGGTCGACTACCAGGAGGTCCGCCGCTACC
>JBFGHG010000763.1:0-2552 GCA_041578395.1 Acidobacteriota bacterium | reverse complement strand
GTTGTCGATCGACAGGCGCAGGGCCACGAACGTCTCGGTGCGGGAATCGGGGGCCACCTCCGCCTCCTTGCGGTACTCCAGGACCCGCTTGCCGTCGGGGCGCCCGGCGCCGTACTGCCCGCGCACCGCCCACTTCAAGACGTCCTCGTGCACGAAGGGCTGAATGGCGTTGAGCGCCTTGGCCTGCTCGTCGCGGACGGCGTCGGCCGCGAAGGAGATGGGGGGCTCCATGGCGATCAGGCTCACCAGCTGCAGGATGTGGTTGGGCACCATGTCGCGCATGGTGCCGGCGTGGTCGAAGTAGCCTCCCCGGTCCTCCACGCCCACCGTCTCGGCGACGGTGATCTCGACGTGGTCGATGTATCCGCGGTTCCAGATGGGTTCGAAGATCCCGTTTCCCAGACGGAACATCAGGATGTTCTGGACCGTCTCCTTCCCCAGGTAGTGGTCGATCCGGTAGATCTGGCTCTCCGAGAGGTCTTCGGAAATGGCCCGGTTCAGCTGCCGCGCCGACTCCAGGTCGTGGCCGAAGGGTTTCTCGAAGACCACGCGCCGCCAGCCGGTGCCCTCCTCGCGCAGCATGCCCGCTGAGCCCATCTCGTGCACCACCGTCTCGAAGAAGCGCGGAGCGGTGGCCAGGTAGGTCAGGCAGTTGCCGTGGGTCTGGTGACGTTCGTCCAGCTCCTTCAGCAGCTCCGCCAGCCCGCCGTAGTCTTCGCTGTTGGTGGCGTCCGCGGGCAGGTAGTAGAGGCGCTCGACGATGCCCTGCCACAGTTCGGTGTCGATCTCGCCGGTGGCGAACTCCTGCATGTCCCGGCTCAGCCTCTCCCGGAACTCCTCGTGGCTGGCCGGGCTGCGCGACACCCCCACCACCGCGAACTCCTCCGGCAGGAGCCCCTCGAGGGCGAGGTTGTAGAGGGCCGGCAGGAGCTTGCGCTTGGTGAGGTCGCCGGAGGCGCCGAAGATGACCATGAGGCAGGGGTCGGCCGGACGTTCGGCCGGCTGCCCGGTGGTGTCGTGCTCTTCGTTCATGGGTTGCCTCAGTGCCGCAGTGCCCGGCGCGCGTTCTCGGCTGCTCCGATCACGCCGATCTCGACGCTGGTCGAGATCACCTGCCAGACGCTCCCCTGCAGCGGGCTCATCTTCACCATCTCGCGCAGGTGGAACTCGAGCATGGCCAGGTCGACGAAGCGGGAGTTGGGGCCTGTCAGGAAGAACTTCCCGGGCCCCTCCACGTGGATGCTGTTGGCGGTGGCCGCCGCCAACGCCCGGTGCCAGAGGCGGACGAAGTCGCGGCAGCGGGTGTCTCCTTCGCGGGCGGACTCGAAGACTTCTTCCGGCTCCAGGTCCAGGAAGCGCAGGCGCATGGCCCGGTGTCCCATGATCCCTTCCAGGTGGCCTTTCCCGCCGCAGCCGCAGTAGCCCTCCTTGGGGTCCAGCGAGACCACCGTGTGGCCGCCTTCCCACGCCCCTTCGGCCCAGGGGAAGCGGCCGAAGCCGATGCCGTGCCCCAGCGTCCAGACCCGGATGAACTTGTCCAGGTGGCCCCGGGTGGCGGCGATGCCGGCCGCGATGACGTCGGCGTCGTTGTACACGTGCACCGTCTGCGGGTCGAGGCTCAGGGCGCGAGCCACCGTGTCTCTCAGGTCCATCCCCTTGACCTGCTGGAGGTTGGGCGAATCCTCGATGATGCCTCCGTGGGTGATTCCCGGGAAACCGATGCCGACGGCCTCGATCTCTTCCTCGCCGGCGGCGTCCCGGATCTGGCGGACGATCTGCTCCCCGATGCTGGCCGCCGGCATCGACTGCAGGGCGTCCAGCGCGTCCTGCTCGCCCGGAAAGACCAGCAGGGGACCCTTGACGGCGTGGTTTTCGACTGCACCCACGGCGATATTCTCGACCGCCAGCACTCCGATCAGGCTCACGTTCAATACCCCATCAGTTTGTTGATTCCGTTGAAGGCCGCCACCTTGTAGCTCTCGGCCAGCGTCGGGTAGTTCAGCACCGTGTCGATGAAGTACTCGATGGTCCCGCCCAGGATCAGTACGGCCTGGCCGATGTGCAGCAGCTCGGATGCCCCGTCGCCGATGATGTGCACGCCCAGCAGCTTCTTGGTTTCCCGGTGGAAGATCAGCTTGAGCCGCCCGGTGGTGTCCCCGCGGATCTGCCCGCGCGCGATCTCCCGGTAGTAGGCGATCCCCACCTCGTAGGGGACGTCTTCGTCGGTCAGCTGTTCCTCGGTCTTGCCGATGAAGGAGATCTCGGGAATGGTGTAAATCCCGTAAGGATAGTTGGCCGGGTTGGTCTGCACGTCCACCCCGAAGGCATGGGCGGCAGCGATCCGGCCCTGTTCCATGGAGACCGAGGCGAGGCTGGGAAACCCGATCACGTCGCCGACGGCGTAGACGTTTGGCTGGCTGGTGCGGTAGTGTTCGTCGACCGGGATGCGTCCCCGGGCGTCCGGTTCGATGCCGGCGGCGGGCAGGTCCAACTCACTCACGTTCCCCTGCCGGCCCACGGCGTACAGCAGCGTGTCTCCCGACACTTTCTTC
>JBFGHG010000762.1:0-2553 GCA_041578395.1 Acidobacteriota bacterium | reverse complement strand
GCTCTTCATCTGGTACCAGCTTCTGGACAACCCGCGCCGGGCCGGCCAGCCGGACGGCCAGTCGGCGTCGTTGCTGGGACCGCGGTTCGGGACCCAGGAGATCCGTACCTTCCTGGAAGGCCGGCGCGCGAAGTACCGACGGTTCGAGGACGAGACGGAGCTTTGCGATTACGTCGCCGGCCTGATCGCATCGGAGAAGGTGGTCGGCTGGATGCAGGGACGGATGGAGTTCGGACCGCGGGCGCTCGGGTCCCGCAGCATCCTCGGCGACCCGCGCAGCAGGGACATGCAGACCGTGATGAACCTGAAGATCAAGTTCCGCGAATCCTTCCGCCCGTTCGCCCCTTCGGTCCTGCAGGACCACGTTCACGAGTACTTCGAGATGCGGGACCGGGAGCAGAGTCCCTACATGCTGTTGGTGGCACCGGTGCGGGCGGGCAAACGCACGCCGCTCAACGGCGAGGAGCTGGACCTCCACGGTCTGGACCTCCTCAAGGTCAGGCGATCGGAGGTCCCCGCCATCACGCACGTGGACTACTCCGCCCGCGTGCAGACGGTGGACGCCGGGCGCAACCCGCTCTATCACCAGCTTCTCCGGACGTTTTTCGAGAAGACCGGCTGTCCGGTACTGGTCAACACCAGCTTCAACATCCGGGGGGAGCCGATCGTCTGCACGCCCCGGGACGCGTTCCGCTGCTTCATGGCCACCGAGATGGACGTGCTGGCGCTGGGGGACTTCCTGCTCTCGAAAGAAGAGCAGCCGGAAGAGCACCGGATCTCGGCCGCCGCCCATCAGGCCCGCTTCGAACCGGATTGAGGAGCCGATGGAACTGAACCGAGACCCCACTCCACGCCAGCTCCTGTGGTTCGGAATCCTGCTGGGCCCCTTCGTGGCCCTGCTCGGTTTTCTGGTCTCCCGCAGCTGGGGAACGACGGCCGGCCAGGCGGTCTGGGCCGCGGGCGGAGCACTCACGATCGTCTACCTGGCGGTTCGCCGGTTGCGCCGCCCCATCTTCGTGGGCTGGACCACGGCCGTGTACCCGATCGGCTGGACGGTCTCTCACCTGGTGCTGGGCCTGGTCTACTTCGCCCTCTTCCTCCCCATCGGCCTGGCGCTGCGCCTCAGCGGCCACGATCCGCTGCAGCGCAGAAGCGGGCCGCGCCCCTCCTACTGGGTCGCCCGCCGATCGGGCAAGCCGGTGGAGAGGTATTTCAGGCAGTTTTGAAGACTGCAGATTTCAGATTGGCTGCCGGGGGGATTGGAGGATCCAGGCGGGGTTGTGGTGAAACCAGGCTTCGACCTTCTCCGGCGGGAACTTCGTGCTCAGTTTCCGGTGGGCGCGAGACAGGTCGGGGGGGCGGTCGGGCCCGTGGGCGTCCGAAGCGATCAGGGAAACCAGTTCGCTGCGGAGCCACTGCCTCACCCGTCGGCGTGCCCCTCCCCAGCGGGGCGCGGTGACGGCCGAGGCGTTGACCTGGGTCAGGCAGCCCCTGCGCAGGATCGCCTCCAGCAGACCCGGGTCGCTGTGCAGGGCGCGGTAGCGCTCGACATGAGCCAGGACGGGGACCATCCCCGCGGCCTGGATCTGGTCCAGGACCGGCAGGAAGTGCGGCGGCGGGAAGATGGGGGAGAACTCCACCAGGAGATAGCGGCTGCCGTTGAGGGACAGAACCCCGCCCCCCTGCAGGGCCTCGAGAAACGCTTCCCCCACGTAGTTTTCGGCCCCCAGGCCCAGCTCGACTTCGGCCAGAAAAGGCTCCCGCGGCTCCAGTTCCTGCAGGCGCCGGCGAGTCTCCTCGAAGTGGCGCCGCATCCAGGAGGCCTCCCGGGAAGGGAACATGCCGTGGAAGACGTGGGGAGTCGCCAACAGCCGGCGGGTGCCCCCGGCGTGCGCGGCGCGCAACAGCCGGACGGTCTCGTCCAGCCCCGCGGGCCCGTCGTCGACCCCGGGCAGGAGGTGGCAGTGGAGGTCGATGAACTCCAAGACCGGCCGTGAATCGGACGCCGGCTTCCCGGTCACTGCCAGTCCCGGGCGCAGCGGACGGTCACGTCCGGGGCCCGCTCATCGGCAGCCATGAAAAAGCGCAGCTTGGGATCGAAACGCCCCTCCCCGTCGTATCCCCGCAGGACCCGGAACTTCTCGCCGTACTCCGCCTCTCCCACCGGGTTACCCGGGTAGGGCAGGTACCACGAGGAGGTCCATTCCGCAGTCTCGGCGACCACGCGAAAGCCTTCCCTCTGGGCGGCCACTTCCCATTCGAACTCGCTGGGGAGCCGCTTCCCCAGGGCCGAGCAGAGGGCCGCAGCCTCCTCGAAGTCCAGGCTCGCGGCCGCCTCCCGAACGGTGGCCCCGGGTGGACGGCCCAGCAGCTGCTCGAACTCGTCCGCCGTGACCGGGCGGCGGTCGATCTCGAACCCCGGCAGGCGCAGCTCGAAGCGAGGCCGCTGGTTGTAGAAGCGGGCCCGGCCGGACGGCTCTCCGATCCAGTGCCTGCCCACGGGGATCTGCAGCAGCGGCGCGCCCGCCACCTCGGGCGCGGGAGCGTCGGCGG
>JBFGHG010000761.1:0-2554 GCA_041578395.1 Acidobacteriota bacterium | reverse complement strand
GTCTCTTTCGCGCCATGCACGGCTGTCCCGTGATCGTGCGGCTGATCGACCCGCCCCTGCACGAGTTCCTGCCCGCCTTCACGGAGCTGATGCACGACCTCACCGACCTGAAGATCCGGCTGCAGCACGCCAAGGACGGCAGCGAGATCGAGAGCATCCTCAAGGAGATCCGGCAGAAGAGCGACTACCTGGAGCGGGTCGAGGCGCTCAGCGAAACCAACCCGATGCTGGGCACGCGCGGCGTGCGGCTGGGGATCCTGATCCCCGAGTTGACCAAGATGCAGGTCCGCGCCATTTTCGAAGCTGCCTGCGCCTGCGCCCGCGACGGCGTGGAGGTGCATCCGGAGATCATGATTCCGCTCACCTCGCACGCCAACGAGTTGAAGGAGCAGCAGAAAGCGCTCGAAGAAGTGGCGCACGAGGTCATGAAGCGGGAGAAGATCGAGGTCGAACACAAGTTCGGCACCATGATCGAGATCCCGCGCGCCGCCCTGACCGCCGACGAACTGGCCGAGTACGCACAGTTCTTCTCCTTCGGCACCAACGACCTGACGCAGACGGTCTTCGGCATCTCGCGTGACGACGCCGAGGCGGGGTTCCTGATCGATTACCTGGAGCGGAAGATCCTGCCCACCAACCCCTTCGCCACCATCGACCGCAACGGGGTCGGCAAACTGATGCGGATGGCGGTGGAACTGGGCCGCCAGGCGCGGCCCGGCATGGAAATCGGGATCTGCGGCGAGCACGGCGGCGACCCGGAGAGCATCGCTTTGTGTCACGAGCTGGGCCTAAACTACGTGTCCTGTTCGCCCTTCCGGGTGCCGATCGCCAGATTGGCGGCCGCCCACGCGGCGCTGGGGTAGTGGCGCGGCCTTCCAGGCGGCCGCTTCAGAAGGATGTGGGACGGCCATCCTGGCCGTTATTCCGGAATCACTGGCAGGATGCCCGTGCCACCTACTCCTACTGGATGGCTTTTTTCGCCTCTTCCAGCATCGCGTCCAGGCCGTCGAGCGAGCCGCCGTTGCGGGCGCTGTAGATCTGCTCGAGGTATTCCCGGGCCTTGGCCGAGCCCGGCCGGTTCATCACGGTAGCCACGGCGAAGGCGCTCATCGCCTCGTCCATTTCCTTTTCCTTCCAGTGGCTCAATCCGATGAAGACGTAGGCCTGCTCGTTGGCCGCGTACTTGAGCGACTCGTAGAACTGGTCGATCGCCCGTTTGTAGTTGGCCTGCGAATAGGTGTTGAAGGCGCGCAGGAACTCCGCCTGACCGCGCGTGGCGGCCCACCTGTTGGCGTCCCAGCCCGTGGGCGCGCTGTTGGGAAATGCCTTGACCAGCTTGTCGTAGTAGCCCAGCGCCTGTGGGATCTGGTTCTGGCCCCGGTGGTACTCGTACAGCCAGGCCGCGTAGTAGGCACCCTCCTTGGCTCCCAGCTTGGTCAGGGCCTTGTCCGACCACTCGGCCGCCTTCGGCCCGTCCTGCTTGGCGATGTAGGAGGACGCCACGATGGCCGCCGCCGGGCCGCTGGCCTCCGAGGCGTAGGCGGCTTCGCCTTTGGCGATCGCCGTGTCGTAGTCCTTGCTCTGCAGGGCGGCCTGCGCCTCCTGCAGAGGCGAGGGCTTGAGGTGCGGAAACAGCTCCAGCATCTTGGCCTGCGCCGCGTTTGCGCCCGCCGTGTTCCCGGCGCTCTGGTAGTCCTTGACGATCTGTGCGAAGAAGCTGGGCATGTACTGCCGGATCTTGGCCTGGGGCTGCAGTTTCTTGAAATAGGCCTCCAGGGACTTCTCGCGCTGCCCCGGGGGCTGCGCCATGATCCCCTCCACCTGGGCGTAATGCTTGCGGTAGAGCCAGTCGGACTCGACCGGGATCCCCTCCGGCGGCTCTTCCGGGTCCTGCCCGAACACGGCCACGCTGACGCTGGCCAGACACATCACCAAAATCCCCAGGGCGAGTCGTTTCGATTTGATGGTTGTCGTTCCCGAAAAGAGAGTCACGTCCTTGGTTCAGCCTCCCCAAATCACCGCTAAGAGATACCGCATTTGAAGCGTCCTCCGCAAGTAGCGGGCGAACCGAGCCGAGGCGGGGCGGTTCTCGGTGTACGATGGGGCAAAGATGAGAAGGTTGCTGGCGCTCACGATTTTTGGACTGCTGGGGCAGGCGTCTCCCGCGACCGCGCAGTCCCCGGCGCTGGACGAGGCGATCCGGCTGGCGGTGGCCGCCGAATACGAGCAGGCGCTGGCCTTGTTTCAGCTGGAGTCCGCGCGCTTTCCCGAAGACCCGCTGCGCCATTACCTGGTGGGGATGACCGAGTTCAAGCTGGAGCAGTACCGGACGGCCCGGGGGCGGTTCCTGGTGGCGCTGGAGAAGAAGGCGGAGTTTCCGCAGGTCTTCTACTGGCTGGCGCGGTCGCAGCAGGAGCTGGGGGAGGCCTCCGAGGCGCTGGCGACGCTCGAGCGGGGGCTGGAGCGGTTTCCCCGCAACCAGGACCTGGTGAGTTTGGAGCGGCTGCTTCGGAGTGCCGATGCCGGGCTGGAGGCGTCCGGGTCGGGGTCGCCG
>JBFGHG010000760.1:0-2561 GCA_041578395.1 Acidobacteriota bacterium | reverse complement strand
GTGCGTCGGGCGGGCGCTGAGTTTCCTGGACCGCTGGTATCAGGGCGCAGAGCCGCGGGTCAGATAGACCTTGATGGCATCCTCGGCGTGCAGCAGCTTTTCCACCAGCTCTTCGAACTTCTCCAATCCGTGGACCGGGTGGGTGAGCATGCCGGGCAGGAAGCCGGGGTATTCCGAGACGCCCATCGCCAGCTCGCGGGCCGCCTGCTCGAAGTGGCCCCGGTTGGCGTTGACGGTGCCGAAGAGCAGCTTGTTGCCCAGCACGAACTCCAGGTTGAGGCGGTCGGCGGGCACCTCGGCCGTCCGCTCGCCGCCCGTCACGCTGGAGAGAATCAGAACGCCGTTTCTGGCCAGCACCTCCATGCACTCGAACACCATCGGCGAGTACCCGGTCGCCTCGAAGATCAGGTCGAAGGGGCCGTGCCGATCCGACGCCTCGTCCACCGGCACCTGCCGCGTGCTGTAGTAGCGCGCCCCGATCCCGTCCAGCAGTTCCGAGTTGAGGTAGGGCGGCTCGGTCAGTCCGAAGACCGTGACGTCCAGACCGCGCAGCCGCAGCAGCAGGGCCGCCAGCAGCCCGATCGTTCCGGCGCCGGTGACCGCGGCCCGGGCGGGAGACCAGATCTTCATCCGCCGCTGGATCTCGAAGGCCTGCTCGATCCCCTTGACCACGATGCTGGCGGGCTCCATCAGCACGCCGACCTCGGCGCAGGCGCGGGGCACTTTGACCAGGTACTGCTCCGCTTCCACGTACGACTCGCACAGAAAGCCGTGCAGGCGGCTGATCCCGCGCTCGAAGTACTCCTCGTCGGTGGTCATGTCCGACAGGCCGATCCGGTCGTAGGGAGAATCGCCCGGCCGGCGGACCGTGGCCGCCACCAGGTCGCCCGGGCGCAGCTCGCGCACGTCGTCGCCCACCTGCAGCACCCGTCCCAGGGACTCGTGGCCGATCACCAGGAAGTCGTCGCCGGCGGGCGCTTCGCCGTACTCGGCGTGGATGATCTCCCGATCGGTCCCGTCGACCCCCACGGACACCACTTCCACGAGGACCTCGCGAGGGTCGCGGATGCGGGGGACGGGGAGGGTGCGAAGGTGCACCGAGTCGGCCCGGCCCGGCGTCACGGCGACGGCCTTCATCAGGCGTGTCGTGTCGGCGGTGTCGTTCACGGCAGCAGCAGTATCTCCCATCCTGGCAAGAATCCGGAAAAAGTCTACCCCGCAACCTCGATCCGGCTCTGCTCGAAGTCCTCGACCCGGCCGTCCATCACCGCGAACCAGGCCGGTGGCACCAGCGCCAGCAGCATGGTGCCGGGATAGCCGGTGGGCATCTGGGGGCTGGACTCGACGTGACGCAGCTTCTCGTAAGGGCGCGAGGTGTGCAGGTGGTGATCGGAATGGCGCGTCACCTCGAACAGCAGCGTGCGGCCCAGCGGGTGGTCGGAGTTCCAGGCCAGGTGCGAGGCCATCTTCTCGAAGCGCCCGTCGGCCAGGCGCCGCCGCATCAGCCCGTAGTGCTCGATGTAGTTCACCGTCTCGAGCAGCAGCACCCCCGCGCCCGCCGCCGCCAGGAACCCGAGCAGCGCACGCGTGCCGTAGGCCAGCCAGATCGCCGCCAGCATCGCCAGCTGCACCGTCTGCCAGCAGAGCATCTCGTTGGCGAAACTGAAGAAGCGCCGCCGCCGCGCCCGCAGCTGCTTCAGCCCCAGCCGCCACGACGAGAGGTAGCTGCCTACGATCGAGCGGGGCCAGAAGGCGTAGATCGGCTCTCCCACCCGGGCCGTGTTGGGGTCGGCCGGGGTTCCGAAATTGGCGTGGTGGCCGCGGTTGTGGTGGATGATCACGTGCACGTACAGACCGGTCAGAAACAGTACCCGCGACAGCAGCTGTTCGAGCGGCCGGAAGCGGTGCCCCAGCTCGTGCGCCACGTTGATGCCGAACACGCCGCAGCACAGCCCCACCGTCCAGGTCAGGCCCGCCAGCTCCCACCAGGCGTACGAATTCTGGGACAGCCGCTGCAGGTAGAAGAGCAGGATCACGATCTGCGCCGGGACGGCCACGTACAGCGCCCAGCGGAAGAAAGGCCGGTCGTGCTCGCCGGGGCCCGCCTGCCAGGAGCTGCTCCGGTCCTCGGGCAGGAACAGCTCCAGCAGCGGGATCAGGCCGAAGACCACGGCGGGGATCACGAGGGTCCAGGCGCCCCCCGCGTGGATCGCCCACAGGACCACGGGCACGAACAGGTAGACCAGGAAGTACTTCAGTGCGGACAGGTGTTTGCGATGGAGCATGGCTATCCTACGGGTGAGGTTTCGGCAGTCGGCGCGACGCGGCTGCTCCGAGGGGGGGGTTCGATGTCCGGAATCACGGGCAGGATGCCCGCGCCACGCACGAGGAGGCCGGCCAGCGCTGCCAGCGCCGCCGCCGCCCCCGCGACGACCCACAGCGGCAGCAGGACCAGCGACGCGCCAACACTGGCGATGCCGGCGACCGTGACGGCCGCCAGACCGCGATTGAGCAGGAAGACGGGATGCCCGCCGTCCGGCATCTCGGCCAGGATGTGGCGG
>JBFGHG010000759.1:0-2562 GCA_041578395.1 Acidobacteriota bacterium | reverse complement strand
TCGTGCCGCATATCATCTTCCCGCGTCCATACCACCTGGACAGGCTTCCCCAACGCCTGGGAGAGCAGCACAGCCTCATCCACATAGTCTACCTGCAGCCGGCGGCCGCCTTTTTCACCAACCCCGAATGGGCCCCCTGGACTTCGTTCTCGGGAGGGCTGTACGCCTCCTTCTGGGCCGACGTGTTCCGCGTGCTGGGGGACGGGTCGGCCCAGCGCCGGTACTGGATCGAAGTCAGCCTGCTGGCCGCCGCGCTGCCCACCGCCGCCATCGGGCTGGGACTGCTGGACACCTGCCGGCGGGCCTGGAGGCACCTCTTTGCGACTCCCGACATAGCTCTGGCGGCGGCGGCGATCTGGTCGGTCCTGGGCCTCGCGTTTTTCACCCTGGAAGTCCCCTTCGCCTCCACGGTCAAGGCCTTCTACCTGCTCTGGCTGGTCCCGCTGGCGGCGGTCTTCCTGGTGCGGGGGCGCGGCTGGATCGCCGAGGCCAGCCCGGCGCTGGGCGTCCTGCACGACGGCGTGCTCGTCCTGTTCTCGGTGCTCTCTTTTTTCCTCTACGTCATATGATCCCCCGTCTCGCGGCACCAAGAGAGTGACGGGCAGAGGAGGCCCGCTGGTGGGAACGATGGAGCGTGCCGACATCCTGGCGAGCCTTCGCGAACACCACGTTTCCGCCTACGGCTGGGCGCTGCACTGCTGCGCGGGCGACCGCTGGGACGCGGAAGGAGTGCTGCACGACGTGTACATCGAGGTGCTGCAAGGCAAGGGCGAGTTCCGGGGCGAGTCCCAACCCCGCACCTGGCTGTTCGCCCTCATCCGGAACACGGCCCGGAAGCGGAGGCGGCGGTTGTTGCGGCGGCTGGGACTCCTGCAGAAGAGGCTGCTGGGCTCGCAGGAGGGTCAGGCTCCGCCGGCCGAAGAAGCGCTGGAGCAGGCACAGCGGCGAAAGCGGCTGCTGGCCCTGCTCGAGAAGCTGCCCGCCCGGCAGAGGGAAACGCTCCACCTGGTCTTTTACCAGGAGCTGTCGTTGCGGGAGGCGGCCGAGGTGATGGGGGTGTCGCTGGGCTCGGTCCGGGTGCACTACCACCGCGGCAAGGCCACCCTGCGGAAGTACGTCGAGGAATCGGGGCTGGATTATGGAAGATCGTGGCGAGAATCAGATCCGGAAGCTGTTCGATGAGCTGAAGGAACACGACCGGCGATCCGCCCCCTCCTTCCAACGGGTGTTGGAGGGGAAGCGGCCGGGCTCCCGGTCCGTTCGGGCCGTCCCGCTCGGGATGGCCGCGGCGCTGGCGGCTCTGGTCATGGCGGCGGTGAGCCTGTGGGTGTTCCGCGGAGCGGGCCCCGAGCCGGCGGAGGCGTCGCTGTCCGCCTGGCGGGCGCCGACGGACTTCCTGCTGGTGTTGCCCGCCAACGAGCTGCTGCGCCAGCCGCGCGTCCTGGAGAGCGAACCGCTGCCGCAGCAAGAGGAGGCACCCAAGCAATGAAGAACTACCTGATCCGACTCGTGGTCCTTTCCCTGGCCTTCGCCGCCGGGTGGGCGCAGCAGCCTGCTCCGGACGAGCTCGAGCGCTACCTGTTCCCGCCCGAACTGGTGATGCGCAACCAGGAGGCGCTGGGACTGACCGACCGCCAGCAGGAGGCCATCATCGCCTTGGTCCAGGAGGCCCAGCAGCAGTTCACCGGCTACCAGTGGAAGCTGCAGCGCGAGGTGCAGCGGCTGGCCTCGCTGCTCGGGCAGCCTCGCGTGGACGAGGGAGAGCTGCTGGCCCAGCTGGACGAGGTGTTCGCCTGGGAAACCCGCATCAAGAAGACCCACATGTTGCTGGTGGTGGGGATCAAGAACCAGCTCACCGAGGCGCAGCAGGAGCTGCTGCTGGAACTGAAGAGCCGGATGCAACCCGAAAGGAGAGAGAGACGATGAAGAAATACATGCCCTTTTCGCTGATCGCCGCACTGATCCTGTCCGCATCGAGCGCCCTGCTGGCCCAGGCCCCGGGGACCGGTGCAGAGAGCGGTCCGCCGATTCCCGTCCGCGTCGTGGCCGAGTTCCTGGAACTGTCCGAGGAACAGGTCAGTTTCTGGGTGGCCTTGCGCGAGGAGACGCAGCCGGAGCTGGCAATGCTGGCCCGGGAAGTGCAGGTCCTGGAGCGCCGGCTGCACGAGGAGCTGACCGACGAAGGGGTGCCGGCTCCGCTGGTGGGCACCCTGCTCCTGGAGATCCGGAACCGCCGCGCCCGGGCCGAAGCCATCTTTCGAGCCCGCGCCGAGGAGTTCGCCGCCGCGCTGGACGAGCAGCAGCGGGAGCGGCTCTTTCTGATCGGCCGCGCCGCGCAGCTCCAGCAGCTGCTTCCGGCTTTTCGCGCGGTCGGGCTGATTCCCTGAGCAGTAGATCGAAGCGTCGCCAGGACGCATAATGGGCGCGATGCGAAGCTGGCGAGCGAGGATGGGGCGGCTGGCCGCGGCGGCGGTCGTGGCCGCCCTCCCCGGCTGCTCCCCGAGTGGCCCCGAGCACGGCAACGGTCCTCCCAACCTCGTCTTCGTGCTGGCCGACGACCTG
>JBFGHG010000758.1:0-2563 GCA_041578395.1 Acidobacteriota bacterium | reverse complement strand
CTCGCCCAACTGGGGCGAGAAAATCCCCGAGGCGTTGGCATTGATGAACCGGGTCAAGTGGATTCCCTTGCTCCAGGTGAAATCGACATAAGCCGTCCAGTCAGTGGCCAGGCGCTGCTCGTAAGAGGTGTTGAGCGTGGTGATTTCCGGATTCTCGTAGTCGCTGGCGGGAACACGCACACCCGTGAAGAGGGGAAACGTCCCGGGCGGGACCGGTTGGGGCACCAGCCCGGTCGGAAAATCGGGCGCCGGTATCCCGAAGCTGATCAGCTCGCTGTTCATGAAAAGAGTCTGCTGCTGCACGCCGTTGGTGGTGATCGGACCGACCTGGGTGAGCATGTTCTGCCTGCCGTAGAAGATCCCGGCGCTACCGCGCCAGACCGAATTGCGGTTGCCGCCGATATCCCAGGCAAATCCGAGTCGAGGCTGCCACTGATCCTTCTGGTCGGGCCATTCGCCGGTCGAGGGAAAGGCGGGATTGCCCAGCAGCTGGCCGTAGGCGGTCTGCGAAGGCGGAACCACGGGATCGGGGAAGAGCTGGGCTTCCCATCTCAAGCCCAGATTGAGCGTGAAGTCGGGGTGTACCTGCCATTTGTCCTGCACGAAGACGGCGAAGTCTTCGTTGCTGATGTTGGAGGCGCCGGTGGCATCGGTGGCCGGCCCGTCGAGGGCCGCACCCTGCAGGAAGAGCAGGAGAGGGCCGCCGTCGAGCGTGCAGGTCGGCGCCGTGGCATCCGTCCAACCGCCTCCCACGCAGCTCCCCGCCGTGGGGCCGAATCCCGCACCCAGCGCGGGATCGGAAGCGTAGCGGAGGAACCCGCTGGTGCTGGAGAAGATGAAGCGCGAGGTAAAGAATCCGCGGAAGACCTGGTCGTTGAGGCTGTGCATCCATTCGCCGCCGAACTTGACGTTATGGTTGCCCGAGATCCAGGTGAAGGTGTCTCGTAGCTGCGTTCGCCAAAAAAGCTCGTCGATGCCGGGCTGCAGGAAGAAGGGGTTGCCGAAACGGAAAGTGGTGGCGAAGCCCATGGCGACGTCCGCCGGCATGTTCGATTGAGTCGCAAGGCGAGGCCGGTCTTCGCGCGAATAGGTGAAATGCGCCTCGTTGAGCTTGGTGGGCGAAAGCGTGGAAAAGTAGTTGAGATTGAACAAGTGGATCTTGCCGGGGCCCTCGGTCCCGTTGGCCGACGTCCCGTAGGTGGCCACGTCGAAGGTCTCGTTCTCCTTCTTGGTGTAGGTGAAGCTGTAAGAGGCCGAGATCGAGTTGTTCTCGTTGGGGTTGAAATCGAACTTGCTCAAAACCGAAGTTGTCCTGAGCGGTTTCTTGATCGGCTGGCTCTCGTCCTGGTTGAAATTCGCCTGGAAGAAGTCGATCAGTGCCAGCCGCTGGCAGTCGGCGTTGCCATCGATCAGAGCCTCGTCACCGACGATGGTGGGCGCCGAGATGGGGCAGGGAGTGTCTCCGATGGGCGTACTGAGATTGTCTCGGGTCAGGTTGCCCAGAAGTTGCTCCACCGCGAAGAAGTAGAAAGAGCGGTCCTGCTGGATGGGCCCCCCGATGGTCCCCCCGAACTGCTCCCGGTGGAAGTCCTTCAGCGGCTTGCCGTCGGAGGTGTTGGCGCTGAGATCCTCCAACCTCTGGAAATGAAAGACGCTGCCGTGAACGTCGTTGGTGCCCGATTTGGTGACGACGTTGACGATGCCCCCGGCCGTGCGGCCGAACTCGGCGTTGGCACCGGTGGCGATCACCTGGAACTCCTGGACGGCTTCCATGGTGATGTCGATGGCTGCGCGCTGGCCTCCCACCTGCTCACCGAAGAAGCCGTTGTTGTAATCCCCGCCGTCCAAACTGATGTTGTTGAAGATTCCTCGCTGCCCGTTGAAATTGATCTCGTCTCCGTCCGGTCCCTGGACGATGCTGACCCCCGGAGTCAGCGTCAGCAGGTCTTCGAACTTGCGTCCCAGGACGGGAGTGCGGTCGATGACGATGTTGTTGAGTGTCGAGCTGGACTCGGTCTTGGTGGTGTCGACCGCCGGTGTACCGCTGACGGTGATCGTCTGATCCACCGCGGAAACGGTCAACGTCAAGAGAAGATCGATCGTCTTTCCGACCGTCAGGATGAGATTGTCGCGGATCAGAGTCGCAAAGCCGGGCTGCGAAACCGTCACGGAGTAGTTCCCTGGAGGCAACTGAGCCGCCACGAAGCGTCCCTCGTCCCCGGTCACCAGGTTTCTCACCAAGTTGGTGTCGACGTTTCGCACCTCCACCGAGGCGCCGGGGATGACTCCACCCGACTCGTCGGACACCCTCGCCTGAATGGTTCCGGTGGTGATTTGCGCTTGCGCCGCCAGATCCACCGCCGCGAGAAGGACAATCAATACCGTCCCTGCGAACAAAGAGAAGAATTTCTTCATGGCTCGGCCCCCGATCCGAGAAGACGTTTTTGTTCTCCGGGCGAGTGCCTTCCACTGCCCGGTAGCGACTTTCATCTGGAGCCTACATTACTGCATCGACGGGGCACAAAGCAACGGCCCACGAACCCAAAAACCGACAAGGGGACGG
>JBFGHG010000757.1:0-2568 GCA_041578395.1 Acidobacteriota bacterium | reverse complement strand
ACGCCCTGTACAGCAACGACATCGACGATTCGACCACGCCGCTGGAGGCGGGACTGGGATGGATCGTCAAGCTGGACAAGGGAGACTTCGTTGGCCGCGACGCCCTGCGCCGGCAGAAAGAGGAGGGCCTGTCGCGCAAGCTGGCGGGGTTCGTCGTCACGGGGCGCGGCATCGCCCGCGACCACTACCCGGTGCTGCTGGACGGCCGCCCCGTCTCGGAGGTCACCAGCGGCAGCTTCGCCCCTTCCGTCGGCAAATCCGTGGGGCTGGCCTATCTGCCGGCCGCCCACAGCCGGATCGGCCAGCCGCTGGAAGTGGAGATCCGGGGAAAGGCCGTGGAAGCCGAAGTCGTGAAGACCCCGTTTTACAGGCGCGAATCGCAGTAGAAAGGACGGCAATGAACACTCCCGAGGGACTGCTGTACAGCAAGGAACACGAGTGGTTGAAAGTGGACGGCTCCGGGAAGTTCGCTACGCTGGGCATCACCGACTACGCACAGGACCAGCTGGGGGACGTGGTCTTCGTGGACCTGCCCGGCGAGGGCGACGAGGTGGAGGTGGGCGGGACGCTGGCCTCGCTGGAATCGGTCAAGGCGGTCTCCGAAGTCTACAGCCCGGTGGACGGGAGGGTCGGCGAGGCCAATCAGGAGTTGGTTGATCGTCCGGAAACGATCAACGAGGACCCCTACGGCAAGGGCTGGATCGTGAAGCTCGAACTGAGCGACCCGGAACAGCTGGAAACTCTGATGTCCGCCGCCGAGTACGCCGGCTACGTCGCGGAAGAAGCGGGAGGCTGAAGTTCCCGATGTCACAGCCGACCCTCTCCGACCGTAACTCCGCTTCTCTTCGCCTGCAGCAGCTGGAAGGGCGCTCCGAGTTCGTCCAGCGCCACATCGGACCGAGCCCGGCCGAGATCGGTCGGATGCTCGAGGCCCTGGGATACGCCTCCCTGGAAGAGCTGATCGACCGCGCCATTCCCCGCAGCATCCGCAGCCGCCGCCCCCTCGAGCTGCCCCCCGGCCGGCCCGAGGCCGAGACCCTCGAAGAACTCCGCGGTCTGGCCTCCCGCAACCAGGTGGCCCGCTCCTTCATCGGCATGGGGTACTCGAACACCCACGTGCCGGCGGTACTGCAGCGCAACATCCTGGAGAACCCCGGCTTTTACACGGCTTATACGCCCTACCAGGCCGAGATCTCCCAGGGCCGGCTGGAGGCGCTGCTCAACTTCCAGACCATGATCACCGACCTGACCGGCATGGAGATCGCCAACGCCTCGCTGCTGGACGAAGCCACCGCCGCAGCCGAGGCGATGTCGATGTGCCACGCCCTGCAGTCGCGTCAGGGCCGCAGCCGCTTCGCCGTGAGCACCGACTGCCACCCGCAGACGCTGGAGGTGGTACGGGCGCGCGCCCGTCCCCTGGGGATCGAGGTAGAGGAAGTGGAGCCGGGTGGCTGGGCCTTCGAGGGCTCCTGTTTCGGCATCCTGCTGCAGTATCCGACCACCACGGGCGGAATCGAGGACTACCGGACGCTGGTGGAAGAGGCGCACGCAGACGGCGTGCTGGTGACGGTGGCGGCGGATCTCCTGTCGCTGGTGCTGTTGACCCCTCCCGGCGAGTTCGGGGCGGACGTGGTGGTGGGCTCGAGCCAGCGCTTCGGCGTGCCGCTGGGCTACGGCGGTCCGCACGCGGCTTTCTTCGCCACCCGCGAGGCGCACAAGCGGCTCATTCCGGGGCGCATGGTGGGCGTCTCCAAAGACAGCCGCGGCAACCCGGCCCTGCGGCTGGCCCTGCAGACGCGCGAGCAGCACATCCGCCGCGAGAAGGCGACCAGCAACATCTGCACCGCCCAGGTCCTGCTGGCGGTGCTGGCCGCTTCCTACGCCGTCTACCATGGGCCGGAGGGACTGCGCCGCATCGCCCGGCGGGTGCACCGGCTCACCTGCATCCTGGCCGAAGGGCTGCGCGAAATCGGGATCGAGCCGGCTCATCCCCACTTCTTCGACACCCTGCACGTCCGGCTCCCCGCCGGGGAGGCGGATGCCTTGATCGAGCGGGCCGCGCGACAGCGGATCAACCTGCGGCGGCTTCCGGACGGGGTCGGCGTCTCACTGGACGAGACCACCACCCGGGCGGACATCGAGCAGCTGTGGGGACTGTTCGCCGACGGCCAGCCGGCCGTCTCCGTGGAATCGCTGGACGAGCGCGCCCAGCCGGCCCTCCCCGCGGGCCTGCGGCGGACGAGCCCCTTCTTGACGCACCCCGTCTTTCACCGCCACCACTCCGAGACGGAGATGCTCCGCTACCTGAACCGGCTGCAGGAGAAGGACCTGTCGCTGACTCTGTCGCCTCGATGGCATAGAAAGCTGCAGAGGCGCGACGTTCGGTGCAGCGGCCCGTATCCCCGCGATCAGACAACGAAACGGTAGCCCTTTCGGTCGGCGCAAGACGCCGCAATCCGTGGACCAGGGTATCTTCGCGATCGGAACTCCTCAGCTCAGGTTCGCCTGGAAAAACTCAATGGTTCGAGTCCAGGCGAGGTCCGCGGCGGCCTGGTCGTAGCGGGGCGT
>JBFGHG010000756.1:0-2571 GCA_041578395.1 Acidobacteriota bacterium | reverse complement strand
GCCAGGCTCTCCGGCTCGAGCAGGTCCCCGTAGACCACCTCCGTGTCCGGCCCCGTCTTGCCCTCCAGGTGGCGGGGGCTGCGGGCGAGACACCTCAGCGGCTCTCCTTCCCGCTGCAGGAGCTTCAGGAGACGCCCTCCCACGTATCCGGTGGCGCCAGTCAGTAACACCCGTCCCTCGGTGGTTTTCTTTTCCATGTCTAATAAAAGTATAGATTTTGTCGAGAACTCTGTCAAGTCCCTTCGGGAAGAAGTATTCCGAGGCCGGCAAAGGCCTCCTCGGCGGCAGACGCCCAACCGCGGTTGGCGGCGGGGCTGGCGGGGCTGGGATGCAGGATGGAGCCTACCGGGAAGGACTCCCCCGCCAGCGCCTCGCGGGCCCGTCCCTCGGCGAACTTGCCAATCCCGATCACCCAGCCGGGGCGCAGGCAAAGGGCCACCTCGAACAGCGCGGCGTCGCACAGCGCGAACAGCGGCGCCCGCTCGGCCGCGGGCAGCTTGTCGGGCGTCCGGTTGCGGCCGCTGGACTCCAGAAACGCCAGTGGGCAGTAGTTGTAGACGAAGAACTGCCGGAAAAACGCCTCCGGCCGGCCGAAGCGCTCCCGGGCCCACCCCCACAGCCGGGCGCCGCTGACCTCACTGCGGGCGCAGTCGAAACCGGACACCGGCCGCTTGGGGTGCTCGCGCCGGGGCTTGCCCACCGGGGCCTCGATCCCGAGCCACTCCCGCACCAAGCTCACCTCTCCGAAGGGGACCCCGGTCTGCGCCATGCCCCAGGGCCCCGGGTTCATGCCGACCAGCAGGACCCGGGGCGAATGGACGCCCCACTTCTCCAGGTAGCGGCGGTGGCACGGCCAGGCGTACTCGAGAGGGTTGTAGACGTGGGTCACCGGAGCGGAGAAGTCCAGCGCGCCGGCGCTTCGGGCCAGTTCCCGCGAGATTTCGACCAGGCGCATGGCTGTGAGGATACCCCAAGCCAGACCGGTTTTCGTTTGCCGTGGCGGCAAGTTATAATTCGCGGGACTTTTGGGGAGAGCCTTGCCCGGGCCTGTCACCAGTTGAGGTCTTTGATGCGGAGTGGGTCTTTCCAGGTGGTCGCGAGGCGATGAAACAACCCACGAAGCTCTGGAACAAAGACTTCCTGCTTCTCTGGCAGGGTCAGCTCGTCAGCCAGGTCGGAAGCAAGGCCTTCGTGGTGGGCATGATGTACTGGGTGCAGCAGACCACCGGCTCGGCGAGCCTGGTGGCCGCGCTGCTCACCCTCGCCACCCTGCCGGGGGTGCTGATCGGTCCGCTGACGGGGGCTTTCGCCGACCGCTACTCGCGGCGAGCCATCATCGTCATCGCGGACGGCGTCAGCGGCCTGGGTTCTCTGTGCGTGGCGATCCTGTTCTATTCCTACCCCGGCCAGACCACGCTGCTGATTGTGGTGCTGTTCACGGTCGCCTTCGTCAACGGCATCGCCCGCGCCTTCTTCAGGCCGTCGGTGTCCGCCGCCATCCCGGACCTGGTGCCCCCGGAACGGATCACCGCGGCCAATTCCTGGCGGCAAAGCGCCACCCGCATCTCGGCCGTCTTCGGGCAGGGGAGCGGAGGCCTGATCTACAGCGCCTTCGGGGCGCCGGTCCTCTTCCTGGTGGACGGCATCACCTACGTCTTCTCGGCCGTCAGCGAGCTGTTCGTCCGCATCCCCTCGCCCGCGAAGCCGGAGCAGGCCGACGACCCCAAGGGCGCCTTCCGGCGGGTCTGGGAGGACGCCTTCGAAGGGCTGCGCTACGTCTGGCAGCGGCCCGGAATGCGGGCGTTCCTGCTGATCGAGGGGGTGGCCAATTTCTTCCTGATGCCCATGCTGGTGCTGCTCCCCTTCTACGTGGAAAAGAACCTGCAGGCGGGGGTGGGCTGGTACGGCTGGCTGCTGGCTGGAATGAGCGCCGGCGGCGTGGCGGGGTTTGCCCTGGCGGGGACGATCCCTCTGACCGGGCGCCGGCGGGCGTACGGCGTGTTGGCGGCCTGCCTGGCGGGCGAGCTCTTCTTCGGGCTGCTGGCGATGATCGACCGGCCGCTCCTGGCGCTGATCGACCTGTTCGCTCTGGGCGTGGTAGTGGGCCTGTTCAACGTCCAGGCGGTGACCATTTTTCAGACCGCCACCAGCGGAGCCTTCCGGGGCCGCGTGATGGGCCTGCTGGGGACGATCTCGATGGGCGCCGCGCCGATCGGGATGCTGCTGGCCGGCGTGGTGGGCGATTTGACCGGACAGAACGTCACGCTGATCTACGGCGCCTGCAGCGTAATGGCGATCGTCCTCACCTTGATCGTCGGAATGCGCGGCGCCGTCCTGGACTTCCTGTCGGAGGGGCCGCAGCAGGCGAACGAGGCCTGGGAGGCGGCCATCGCGACCACCACCTCGGCTCCCATCCAGAAGGGGTTGCGGGGGGAGCTTTGAAAACAAATCTCAAATCTCAAATCTCAATTTTCAAGTAAATTTCAATTTTCAATTTTCAAGTTTCAAACAGGGGGTTGCGGGGGGCGGTCTTCGTGGCTGCGGCGGCGGTGGTGCTGGCGGCGCCGTTCG
>JBFGHG010000755.1:0-2578 GCA_041578395.1 Acidobacteriota bacterium | reverse complement strand
CGCGTCCCCATCGGAAAGCCCCGCTCTGTCCCTCTGAACTCTGCCGCCGGGCTGTCGCCGGCCAGGCCCATGAGCCGGCCTTCCAGCCCGTGAATCCGGATCACGGGCAGGATGCCCGCGCCACTTTTTTCCCCCCTTGCGACGCCAGGGTCGGGTGATACACTACCCTCCTCATGCCGGCCACCGCACCCAGTAACCTGACCCCGGAAAAGGCCCTTCCTCACAGTAACGATGCCGAGCGTGCCGTGCTCGGCGCCATCCTGCTGGACAACCAGCTGTTCGACCAGGCCGCCGGCAAGGTGAGCCGGGAGGACTTCTACACTCCGGGGCACCGCCGCATCTTCGCCAAGATGGCGATGCTCTCGGCCCGCTCCGAGCCGATGGACCTCGTCACGCTGGTGGAGGCCCTGGAGCGCGACCGCGAACTGGAAGAGGCCGGCGGGGCCACCTACCTTTCCTCGCTGATGGACGGGGTGCCGCGGCTGTCCAACATCGAACAGTACGCCGAGATCGTCAAAGAGAAGTCGCTGCTGCGCAAGCTGATTCACGCCTCCAACTCGATCCTCAACCGCGGCCTGTCCGGCGAAGAGACCCCCGGCGAACTGCTGGAGGACGCGGAAAAGGCGATCTTCGAAATCAGCCAGCAGCGGGTGCACCGCGGCTTCGTCGAACTCGAGCATCTGCTGCCGGACACCTACAAGTACATCCAGACGCTGTACGAGCGCAAAGAGCTGGTCACGGGCGTGGCCACCGGCTTCATCGACCTGGACCAGATGACCTCCGGCCTGCAGCCCACCGACCTGATCATCGTGGCGGCGCGGCCCGGCTGCGGCAAGACCTCGCTGGCCCTGAACATCGCCCAGCACGCCGCCATCGCCGCGCGCCAGAAATTCGGCATGTTCAGCCTGGAGATGGGCGCCCAGCAGCTGGTCACGCGGCTGCTGTGCGCCGAGGCCCGCGTCGACTCCCACAAGGTCCGCTCCGGCCGGCTCTCCAAGCAGGACTGGAAGGAGCTGGCCCGCGCCCTGAGCCACCTCTCGCAGGCCCGCATCTTCGTGGACGACACTCCCGGCATCTCGGTGCTGGAGCTGCGCTCCAAGGCCCGCCGCCTCAAGGCCGAGCACGGCATGGACCTGCTGGTGATCGACTACCTGCAGCTGATGTCGGGCAAGAGCGGCGAGGGCCAGCGCTTCGAGAGCCGCGAAAAGGAGATCGCCAACATCAGCCGTTCGCTCAAGGGCCTGGCCAAGGAGCTGAACGTGCCGGTGCTGGCGCTGTCGCAGCTCAACCGCGCCCCCGAACAGCGGCGTGGCAACCACCGCCCGCAGCTGTCGGACCTGCGCGAGTCCGGCGCGATCGAGCAGGACGCCGACGTGGTCATGTTCATCTACCGCGAGGACATGTACACGAAGCCCGAGGACCTGGACGAGGAAACCGGGGTCGCCGAGATCATCATCGCCAAGCAGCGCAACGGTCCGACTGACACGGTCAAACTCGCCTTCATCGAGCAGTGGACCAAGTTCGAGAACCTCGCCTACGAGTCTGAATGAGACGATCCTGGGCCGAAATCTCCCGCCCGCGGCTGGCGGAGAACCTGGGGGCCATCCGCGCCCGCCTGCCCGCCTCCACCGGCGTCATCGCGGTGGTCAAGGCCAACGCTTACGGCCACGGAGTGGGGCTGGTGGCGCCCGTGCTGGTGGAGGAGGGGGTGGAGGACTTCGCGGTCGCCTCCCTGCCCGAGGCCAGGGAACTGCGTCGCTGGGTGCACCGCGGGCGCATCCTGGTGCTGGGCGGCTGTCTGGAGGGCGAAGAGGACGAGTTCCGCAAGTACCGCCTCACCGCCGCCGTCTACGACCGGCGGCTGCCCGGCCCCGACGTCCCCTACGAAGTCAAGATCGACACCGGCATGACCCGTCTGGGCATCCCCTGGGGGGAGGCGGCCGACTTTCTCGCCTCCTGCTCCCCGCCGCCCGAGGCCGTCTTCGGCCACTTCGCCTCCCCCGAGGACGACCCCGGCTTCAGCCACCTGCAGTTGGACCGCTTTCTGGAGGCCGTCCGGCAGGCCGAATCTCCGCGCCACATCGCCTCCAGCGCCGGGCTGCGGGTGGCCGGCGCCTTCCTGGACCGGGTGCGGGTCGGCCTGGCGCTGTACGGCGTCCGGCCGGTCCCCGAGATGGACTACCTGCAGCCGGTCCTCACCTGGAAGGCGCGGGTGCTGGCGGTACAGGAGGTGCCGTCGGGACGGACGGTGGGATACGGCGGGACTTTCGTGACGCAGCGGCGCAGCCGGCTGGCGGTGCTGTCGGCCGGCTACGCCGACGGCTACTCGCGGGCGCATTCGAACCGGGGGCGGGTGCGCATCCGCGGCCAGCTGGCGCCGGTGGCGGGCCGGGTCAGCATGGATCTGACCACGGTCGACGTCACCGACGTCCCGGGGGCCGCGCCCGGGGACGAGGCCACTCTGCTGGAAGGCGAGGAGGGCTCGCCGATTTCCGCCTGGGCTCTGGCCCTGCAGACCGACACGATCCCCTACGAAGTCCTGACGCGGATCGGCCCCCGGGTGGAGCGGGGGGGGGGG
>JBFGHG010000754.1:0-2587 GCA_041578395.1 Acidobacteriota bacterium | reverse complement strand
TTGTGCAGCACCAGGTTGGAGACCAGCCCGGAGACGATCAGTGCGGCCAGCAGCGCGGACAGAATCAGGATCAGCAGGTTGTTGCCCGTGTTGAGCGCGCAGAACCCGATCAGCAGCACGACCAGCGAAAAGCCGAGACCGCGCCGGGTCAGCCGCAGGAAGCGCAGCTGCTCCAGGAAATCGAGCCGGACCTGCGCCAGCAGCTTGGGAATCAGCAGAATACTGGAGACGGCGGCCAGCGCCAGCGAACAGACCGCCAGGAAGCCCGAGGCGTACGGCTGCCCCTGGGCGCGGGCCGCCGAACTGAGCAGCGCCAGGGAAAAGGCGATTGCCAGCAGCAGCGTGGGCAGCAGGAAGGCTCGGATCTTCTGCCAGGAGACCGCCGGTGCGTTCACTACAGCGGGACCTCCACTTCCTCCACCAGGGCGCGGATGATCTGCTCCGCCTGGTCGCCGTCATCGCGTGGAGAATGGAACTGGGGCGCCACCACCACGCGGTGCGAGAAGATGGCCACGGCCAGCTGCTTTACGTCGTCCGGCACGCAGTACGATCGACCCCGCACGAAGGCCCGGGCCTGGGCGGCCCGGTAGAGCGCCATGCTGCCGCGGGGGCTGATCCCCAGCTCGAGCTGCTCGCTGTCGCGGGTAGCCGCCACCAGGCTCATCAGGTAGTCGAGCAGCGGTTCGGCCACCTGCACCTGCTGCACCGCCCGCTGGGCCGCCAGGATCTCGGACACGGTGACGACCGGCGTCAGCTCTTCGGCCGAGGTGTGGCAGATGTGAGAACGCAGGATGCGCTTTTCGTCTTCCCGGCTGGGGTAGCCCATCTGGATGCGCATCAGAAAGCGGTCCAGCTGGGATTCGGGCAGGGGGTAGGTGCCGTGGTGCTCCAGCGGGTTCTGGGTGGCGATCACCATGAACGGGAGGTCGAGCGAATAGGTGCGGTCCTCCACCGTGATTCGCCCCTCGCTCATCGCTTCCAGCAGGGCGCTCTGCGTCTTGGGGGTGGTGCGGTTGATCTCGTCCGCCAGTACGATGTTGGCGAACAGGGGGCCGGGGCGGAACTCGAACTCCTGGCGGGCCTGGTTGTAGATGGAGACGCCGGTCAGGTCCGAAGGGAGCAGGTCGCTGGTGAACTGGATCCGGTGAAAGGAGCAGTCGAAGGAGCGGGCCAGTGCCTGGGCGAGCGTCGTCTTGCCCACGCCGGGGACGTCCTCGATCAGCAGGTGCCCCTCCGCCAGCAGGCACACCAGGGCCATCTCGATGGTCTCGGCCTTCCCCTGAATGACCCCTTCCACGGAACGCGCCAGCGCCAGCACTCCGGAAGCGAGAGAATCGCCCTCTTCCAGGACGGTGGGGGGCACTTCAGCCAGATTGTCGGGCCGCGTCGAATGGCCCTTCCTTGGAAACATCTTCACGACTCCGATGGATTGGATGCGCGGAATCCGTCTCCGGCCACAAAAATCGGACGGCCGCCGCGCGGCGGAACGGCGCTCCCAGCGCTCCCGCCTATTTCTTCTTGCTGGCCAGCTGGTCGAGCCACGTCCGGAGGGCCTTCTCGCCGCTGGCGAATTCCTGGAACTGCAGGCCCATGCCGGCCGGTTCGAGGCTGGTCCGGTTCCAGCGGACCACGGCCCGCGCCGACACCAGGCGCGCCCGCTCCTCTCCCGGAACCTCGAACGTCAGCTCGACCTCCGTCCCCGTCTCCAGCGGAGACGGAGTCGTCAGAAAGATCCCTCCCCGGCTGACGTTCTCGATGGTCCCTTCGCCCCGCTCCGGGACCAGAACGTCCGACCGGCAGCTGCGAAACGACACGACGACGTCCGCCACGTGACGAGGGTGCTTTCTCTGTTCATGCGCCATCTGCATCGCAGTCCCCGAGCTTACTCAGAACGGCCTCCCAACCGCGTAATCCTCGTCACAACCGCTCCCGGAAAGGCCCGCCCTACCAGAATCTCTTCTGCTTCTCGGGGAGCGGCTCCCGTTGGAAATGCTCGTAGGCCAGCCGGGTGACCACCCGGCCCCGGGGCGTCCGGTTCAAGAACCCGACCTGGATCAGGTAGGGCTCGTAGATGTCCTCGATGGCGTCCTTTTCCTCCGCGACCGCCGCCGAGATGGTGTTGATCCCCACCGGCCCGCCGTCGAACTTGTCGATGATCGTCAGCAGCAGCTTGCGGTCGGTCTCGTCGAAGCCGTGGGAGTCCACTTTCATCAGAGCCAGCGCCTCGGCGGCCGTGGCCCGGTCGATGCTCCCGTCGCCGCGCACCTGAGTGTAGTCCCGCACGCGCCGCAGCAGCCGGTTGGCGATGCGGGGCGTCCCCCGGCTGCGGGCCGCGATCTCGGCCGCTCCCTCCTCGTCGATTTGGACCTCCAGGATGCGGGCCGAGCGTTTCACGATCCGGGTCAGGGCATCCCGGTCGTAGAAGTCCAGCCGCATCGGGATGCCGAAGCGGCCGCGCAGCGGAGAGGTGAGCAGCCCGGAGCGGGTGGTGGCGCCGATCAGCGTGAAGCGCGGGATGTCCAGCTTGATCGAGCGGGCGCCCGGCCCTTCCCCGATCATGATGTCGATCTGGAAGTCCTCCATGGCC
>JBFGHG010000753.1:0-2588 GCA_041578395.1 Acidobacteriota bacterium | reverse complement strand
GAACTGGGAGAGGTGACGCTGGATTTCCTCCTGCAGGTCTACGCCTGGCACAGCCGCCACCACGTGGCCCACGTCGCCGCGACGGCCGGCTGATCATGCCCGCCGCCCTGTGTTACAAAAGGGCATGCGCTCCGGCACGGCCCGAATCTACCTCTGCTCCTCGCGTGAACCGCTGGACCGGCTGAAGAAGAAGTTCGCGATTCGAAAGGAAGTGCAGCCCCCTGAGCGGTGGACCCTGTACGACAGCTTCGACTGGAGGCTGTTCCACGCCGCGCTGACGCTGCGGGCGCGCCGGGAGAATTCGTCCTGGCTCCTGCAGCTGCGCAACACGAACGGCCTCGTCCATCGGCTGACGCTGCCGCGGATGCGCGCCTTCGCCCGGGAGTTCCCCCAGGGAGCGCTGCGCAGGCGGCTCGAGGCGGAGCTGGACGTACGACGGCTGCTGCCCCGGCTGCGGCTGCACTCCACCCGTGAACGCCTGCGGGTGGTGGACGGACGCCGCAAGACGGTGTGCCGGCTGCAATGGTCGCGCGCGCGTGCGGCGCGGGCCGGAACCCGCCAGAGCCGCCAACTGTCGGCCCGGCTGCGGGTGGAACCGCTGCGCGGGTACGGCAAGCCGTTTCAAGAGCTGACCCGGTTCCTGGAGAACGAGCTGGGACTTCAGCCCGAACCCCGACCCCTGCTCGAAGAAGCCCTGCAAGCTGCGGGCCTGGACCCCCAGGCGTATTCCAGCAAGGTCCGTGTGACGCTCGAACCCGATCTTCGCGCCGACGAGGCCGCGCGCTGCATCCACCGCCAGCTGCTGGCCAACATCGAAGCCAACCTGGAGGGGCTCGTCGCCGACCTGGACCCCGAATTCCTGCACGACTTCCGCGTCGCCGTGCGGCGCACGCGCTCGGCCCTGGCGCAGATCAAGGGCGTCTTCGCGCGCCCCAGCCTGCGCCGCTTCCGCCGCGAGTTCTCCTGGCTGGGGCGCGTCACCGGGCCGGTCCGTGATCTGGACGTCTACCTGCTGAATCTCCCCGGGTACCGGAAGGACCTGCCGCCGGACACCCGCCCGGGCCTGGCGCCGCTGGCCGAGCACCTCCAGCGGCTCAAGCGGGACGAGCATCGGAGAATGGTGGCCGCCCTCGGCTCCGCCCGCTACCGGCGCCTGATTCGCGGCTGGAAGGCATTCCTGTCCCGGCCGGCGCCCGGCCGGACGACACTGCCCAACGCGGCCCGGCCGATCCGCGAGGTGGCCTCTGAGCGGATCTGGCGCGCCTACCGTAAGGTGATCGACCGGGGCCGCTCGATCGACGTGCGGACGGCGCCCGAGAAACTGCACCGCCTGCGCATCGACTGCAAGAAGCTGCGCTACCTGCTGGAGTTCTTTCGCAGCCTCTACCCGGCCAACGAGGTCGACCGGCTCGTCTCCGCGCTCAAGAAGCTGCAGGACAACCTGGGCGACTACAACGACTACGTGGTCCAGCAGGCCACGCTGGAGTCGATCGCCGCCGAAGGGGACGACAGCCACCGCCTGCCCGCCGAGACGCTGTTGAGCGTGGGGCGGCTGCTGGAACGGCTGGCGCGGAAACAGCAGGGGGAGAGGAATCGCTTTTCGAAGCGTTTCGCGGTATTCTCCAACCGGGAGAACTCGGCGACGTTCTCAAACTTGTTCGAAAGCCGCTAACCACGCCTCTGGAAAGACGAACCACCCGTGACCGTTTACGCCACCTACAACATCAAAGGGGGCGTCGGCAAGACCGCGGCCGCGGTCAACCTCGCCTACCTGTCCGCCCGCGACGGCCACCGGACCCTGCTCTGGGACCTGGACCCGCAGTCGGCCGCCACCTATTACTTCCGCATCAAGCCCAAGGTGAAGGGGGGAGGCCGCAAGCTGGTCCGGGGCAAGAGCGACCTCGCCCGCCGGATTCGCGCCACCGACTTCGAGGGGCTGGACCTGCTGCCGGCCGATTTCTCGTACCGCAATCTGGACCTCTACCTGGACGATCAGAAGAAGCCGGAGCGCCGGCTGAGCCGACTGCTGAAGCCCCTGCGCAAGGAGTACGACTACATCTTTTTGGACTGCCCTCCCAGCATTTCGCTGGTCTCCGAGAGCGTCTTCCAGGCGGCCGACGCCCTGCTGGTCCCCATGATCCCCACCACCCTCTCGCTGCGCACCTCGGACCAGCTGCGCAAGCACCTGTCCAAGCGGGGACCCAAGAAGCTCGCGGTCTTTCCTTTCTTCTGCATGGTGGACCGGCGCAAGAACCTGCACAAGAGCATCTGCGCGGCGGGTTCCGAGATGGCCTACCCGGCGCTCGAGACCGTGATCCCCAGTTCGACGGTGGTGGAACAGATGGGCGTCCGGCGCAAACCGGTACTGGAATTCGCGGCGCGCAGCCAGGCGGCCGACGCGTTTCGCCAGCTCTGGAAGGAAGTCCAAAGCCGGTCCTGACAAGTCCTGACACCGTTGACCCCTGCGGACCCCGTCCGATACAATTCGCGCACTCTGCGGGGGGACCCAGGGTCGATGCTGGCGGCGCGAAAGGGACGATGGCGGAACCGGTCTTGCAGGTCCAGGGGCTCTCCATTTCCCACCAGGG
>JBFGHG010000752.1:0-2590 GCA_041578395.1 Acidobacteriota bacterium | reverse complement strand
GCTTCGGCGTAACTCGCGCGAAAACCGGAAGCGAGCCGGAAATGACGCTCCGCCTCGGCCGTCTCCCCCAGCTGCCAGTGGATCACGCCCAGCGTGAAGTAGGCCTCGACCATCCCGGGCTGCAGCTGCAGAGCCCGGCGCAGGGCCTGGACGGCGCCGTCCAGGTCGTCCGCCTGTTTGAGGGCCACGCCCAGGTTGTAGTGCGCCTCCGCGTAGCCGGGGTCCAGGCGGATCGCCTCCCGGAAGTCGCGCGCCGCCCCCCGCAGGTCGGCCTGCTGCAGTCGCACCAGACCCAGGTTGTGGCGGGCCTGCGCGTGTTCGGGAGCGACCGTCAGGACAGCCTCGAACTGCTGCCGGGCGCCGGCCGCGTCTCCCTGCTGAATCAGGGCGAGACCGAGGTTGTTGCGGGCCTCGGCCGAGGCGGAATCCAGCCGCAGCACCTCGCGGAAGCTCGCGATGGCGGCGTGCACCTTCCCCAGCCGCTGCTCGAGCAGTCCCCGGGCCAGGTGATAGCGAGGTTCGGCGGGCGCCAGCCGGCAGGCCTCCGCCAGGTGCTCGAGCGCCTCCGGCGCCCCCTGGCTTTGCCGCAGCGCCTCTCCCAGAAAGTAGTGGGCCTGGGCGCTGTCCGGCTGCAGCCGCACCGCCTCCCGCAGGTCCGCGACCGCCTCCTCCGACAGCCCCGAGAGCCAACGGGCGATGCCCAGGTGCAGCCTCGACTCGCCGTGGTGCGGACGCAGCCGGCTGGCGCTCTCCAGTTCGGGGATGGCCTCCCGGTAGCGCCGGGACTGGGCCAGCGCGAAACCGAGCGCGTCGCGATACTCGGCCGAATCGGGCCGGGCGCGGGCGGCGGATCGAAGTTCCTGGACCGCCTCCAGCAGACGCCCCGACCGCTGCAACTCCAGGCCGGCACGGTAAGAGCGCTCGGCGGCGGAGCCGTCCCCCGCCGAGGGCTGGGCCATCAGCGCCGCCCCCGCCAGCAGGGCGAGCGCCGCCGGCAGCGGCGTCCACCTCACTGCACTCTCCCTTCCGCCCGGAACTGGCGGGAGAGCGCGAACTCCCGTTCCGCTTCCTCGGTGCGGCCGGCCTGGGCCAGGGCCCGGCCCAGCAGGAAGTGGGCGTTGGGGTTGCCGTACTCGAGCTCCACGGCCCGGCTGAGGCTGTCCACGGCCAGCGCCAGGCTTCCCCTGCGCAGCTGGATCTGCCCCAGCAGCAGGTAGGGGCCGGCGAAGTAGCGGTTGAGCCAGACCGCCCGCTCCAGGTAGGGGACCGCCTCGTCCAGCAGCCCCAGCTCGAAGAGCACCTCGCCGCTCCGGAAGTAGGCCATCCACATGCCGGGGTTCTTCTCCAGCTCTGTCACGAACCTCGACAGGGCTTCCTCGAGCCGCCGCTCCTCGTAGGCCAGCTCCCCCAGGTAGAGGTAGATCATCGGCAGCTGCGGGTCCATCTCCAAAGCCCGCTCGAACTCCCTGCGGGCCTCTTCGCGAAGCCCCTGCTGCTGGAACATGCGGGCGTTGAGGAAGTGAGCCCGGGCCGACTCGGGGGCTGCCGCGAAAATGCGGGAGAAGATCCCGCGGGCCCGGTCCACCCGCCGGGTCTGCACGTAGCAGAGTCCCAGGATGTTCTGGAAGTTGACGTTGTCGGGAAACCACTCCAGAGATTGCTCGAGGTAGGGCAGGGCCTCCTCGAGCCGGCCCAGGTGATAGAGCGAGGTCCCCAGGAACTGGGTCGCCTTCTTGTGGCCTGGCCGCGCCTCCACGACTTGACGCAACGGCTGCAGAGCTTCGAAGTAGTTACCTTCCAGGTAGAGAATTTCCCCGAGAAGGGCCTGTACTTCGGGGCGGGCGGCATCGGCGTCCGGCAGGGCCGCCAGCCCCTGGCGGGCAGCGGCGAGGTCTCCGGCGGCGACCTGCCCGCGAATCGGCTGGAGCGGATCGGAGACGGTCTGGACCGCGGCCCCGGCCGGGGCCGGCAGCAGCAGGGCCAGCATGGCGAGGCTCCAGGCACGCCGCATGACCCGGTTATCTTACCGCGTTTGCGCGCCTGCCCGTCAGCGCTCGAGCCTGAAGGAGCGAAGCGCCAGGGGGCGGGCCTCCTCCCCCTGGCGGATGCGGTAGGAGCGGTCCGCCTCGAGCCCCTCAACGGCCTGCACCCGTCCGGCGGCGTCGGGCCAGCGGATCTCGACCTCCTGGATCGAGGCCTGCGCTCCCAGTCCGATCTCCAGGCGCAGCGGGGACGCGCCGAAGCTTCCGCCGGCGGAGACGGTCCGGTAGACCTCGCGCGGTCCTCCGGAGTCGCGGAAGCGCACCCGCACGCGGGCTCCGACGGCCAGGCGGTTGGCGGTCGTGCCCTCCAGTTCCAGCCGCAGCCAGGAGTTTCCCGAACCGGGGTTGACGAACAGCGCGTTGGCGGCGGTGTCGCCCGAGTAGGCCCCGCCCAGCACCGCGTAGACGTCCTGGTCGCCGTCGTTGTCCAGGTCGCCGAAGGAGATGCCGTGCCCTTTTTGCAGGTGGCCGAACCCGCCGCTGGAGGTGACCTCGAGAAAGCGGCGGCCCGAGTCGCTGCGGAACATGCGGTTGGGGACGAGCGTGCT
>JBFGHG010000751.1:0-2593 GCA_041578395.1 Acidobacteriota bacterium | reverse complement strand
TAGGTGGCGTGCACCGGACAGACCCGCACGCAGGGTGGGTCGTCACACTGGAAACAGGGCTGGGGAAGGTAGCGAAGGCGAGTTCCGTCCGGGCCCTCGGAGACTTCGGGCAGCAGCCTCAACCAGTGAAACGCCCGGCCCCGGCCGGTTTCCTCCGCGCCGGCCGCGGCCAGGTTGTTCTCCTGATGGCAGGCGGCCATGCAGTTTCCGCAGCCGGTACAGCGATCCAGGTCGATCACCATTCCCCAGCGACTCATCCGTGTGCTCCTTCCATCCAACGGCGGCTGGCGCCGGAGGCCTGCTGCAGCCGCCGGAGTCGGACGCGGGTCGACGCCAACGTGGGTCGGCCCGACAGCGAATCGCGCTGCAGCGAGAGGATCTCGACCGGGTTTGCCCCGCTCACCTCCGCTGCAGGCTCCAGGCTCCGGCCCAGTCCCAGGGCGACGTACACCCCTCCCGGGGCGGTGCCCGGCTGGACCCGCAGGCGGACCTCGATCCTCCCCTGCTCCGACTCGATCGCCACCCAGTCGCCATCTTCGAGCCCCAGTTCGGAGGCGGTACCGGGGTCCAGTTCGGCCCAGGTCTCCCAGCCCGAGAGGACCGGACAGCCGAACATCTCGAGGACCATGGACGAGGCCGACCCGAGTTCGCCCCGTGCCGTCAGGGGCCGGAAAGGCACCAGGGTCAGGTCGCCCTCGCCGTATTCCCGGGACGGTTCGTAGTGGGGAAGGCAGGCCTCGTCGGGGCGCGCAGCCAAACCGAGACGGTCGATCGCCTGCTCCAGGGCCCGTCCTTTGCTTTCTCCTTCGGCGGACTGCACCAGAAGACGGCGCAGGCGGCGCGAGAAAAACTCATAGCGGTGGGACTCGTGAGGGAAGATTCGTTCCCAGGAGTCCGTTCGGGCGGGTGGGCTCCACCAGCCGGCCTGCGCCGTCAGTTCGTTCCAGAAATCCTCCTCGGCCCGCCGGCGGACGAACCGCCAGCCGCGCTGTTCGAGGAAGTGTTTCCAGTCCTCTTCGAAAGTGCCCGTGAGCGGGGAACCCTTCCCGGACGCCGACACCCCCCGGAAGCGGTCTCTCAGGTATTCACCGTAATCGGGCCAGGGCAAGGAAGCCGACGACCCGGGGGCCGAGCGCCGGCCCAGTTCCAGCAGCATGTCTGCGGGATGGCGCGTCTCGTAGAACGGTTCCACCAGCGGCGGGCTGATGCCGGCGGCGCTGAAGGCGCTGGCTGCGGGAGCTGGAACGGCCTGCCAGGCTTCGAGAGGATGGTGGCTGGGCAAAACGATGTCGGCCTGTTGCGCCGTCTCGTCGAGGAAGGGGCCCACGGCCACCACCAGCGGGATGCGCCGCAGTGCGTCGGCCAGCCCCAGGGCGGGCGGCGTCCAGTACACGGGGTTGGCCTCGACTACCAGCAGCGCCTGCAGCGGGGCCGTGGAGTCCGGCGATCGGGCGAGGGTCTCCGCGACGCCCAGGCGGAGGGTGTCAAAGACGGATGGGGCGGCCACGGTGGGCAGCGGCGGCAGAGGCGACCACGGCAGCAGCGGAGGGGCCAGTACTCCTCCCGGGCGGTTGAACAC
Source organism: Acidobacteriota bacterium (assembly GCA_041578395.1). Taxonomy (GTDB): domain Bacteria; phylum Acidobacteriota; class UBA6911; order RPQK01; family JANQFM01; genus JBFGHG01. The sequence goes on along the minus strand of JBFGHG010000751.1, from coordinate 1,014 downwards.
GCCCATCAGGGCGTTGAGGGCGTGCACCGCGAGGGCGTTCCAGGTGGCGTTGGAGCCGGCTTCCGCTTCTCCCCCCGAGACCGCCAGTGGGGTGGGGGAGTCGGCGAAGCGGCGCGCCACGGAAACCACGTTGGCCGCCGTGCAACCGCAAATGTCGGCCACCAGGTCCGGGTACCAACGCTCCAGCAGGAGGCGCCGGAATCCCGGTTCACGGCGGCCGTCTTCCGTCCAGTCTTCGAATCCGAAGGTGCGCTGCTGGACGAATTCCTGATCGTACCGCCCCTCCCGCACCAGGACGTGGGCGACACCCAGGGCGAACGCGCCATGGGTCCCGGGCCGGACCGCCACGTACAGCTGCGCCTTGGAGGCGCTCGGCGACGGACGGGAGCCGACGTGCAGCAGCGAGGCCCGCCCCGTGGAGGCGCGCTCCCCGATCAGTGCCGATAGGGCGTGCAGCGGCGCGGGTCCGTCCTCGAACAGATCCAGCCCGAAGCTCAGGACGAGGTCGGCCTCCGCGAGGTCGAAGGCAGGAAGTTCGGAGACTCCCTGGGACAGCGTGAAGGGAAGGACCGCGGCTCCATTCCAGGACGCCAGGCTGGACGAGCCGAGGACGCCCAGGAACTGCCCGGCCAGATCGTCCAACAAGCGGTTCGAGTCCCCCGTCAGCAGCGCGATTCTCCCTCCCTCACCCCGCTCCCGAAGGTCGGTGAGGACTCCGGCGATGTGCCCCAGCGCTTCGTCCCAGCCGATGGGGGCGAAGTCTCCCGCGGGCGTGCGCCGCAACGGCGTGCGAAGACGCCGGGGAGAGTAGAGTACGTCCAGCGCCGCCTGCCCGACCGGACAGAGGCCGCCCCGGTTGACGGGGTGATTGGGGTTTCCCTTCAGACCCACGGGCAGCCCGTCCACCAGTCGCACCGTGGAGCCGCAGCCGGAGCGGCAGAGTCCGCACAGCGACTGAACCTGCCGCTCGAGACCGGGCCCGCGCCGCGCCAGCTCCACCAGCCGGTCCGGGAC
>JBFGHG010000750.1:0-2593 GCA_041578395.1 Acidobacteriota bacterium | reverse complement strand
GTAGGCGTCCGCCACCTCGACCAGCCGGCCGTCCAGCAGGGCGCGGGTGAAGCGCCACAGATCCTCCGCCGTGGAGTACCCGCCGCCGGCGGCGGTTCCGCGGGCCGGCAGGATCGCGGAGTTCTCCCGCACGAAGCCTTCGCCCGGTCCCCATTGACTCTGGTTGGTGTACCCGACCGCCGTCCCGGGGGCCGGGCGGTCCAGTTCGAAAGAGCCGCTGCGGCTCATCCCGGCGGGCCGGTAGACGTGCTCATCGATGTATTCGTAGTAGCCCTGGCCGGAGGCCGCTTCGATGATCGCGCCCAGCACCTCGTAGCCGGTATTGCTGTACTGCTTGCGAGTCCCCGGCTCGAATTCGAGCGGAATGTCGCGGATGAATTCGAGATAATCCGCCATGCTTCGCAGTTCGGTGCGCCGCGCCAGGAAAACGGGGTTGTCCCAGTAGGCGCTCCACCCCGAGCGGTGGGCGAGCAGGTGCCGGATGGTGACCTTTTCGCCCACGTCCGGAGGGAACCCCTCCAGGTATTTGGCGATGGGGTCGTCCAGAGAGAGCTTTCCCTGGTCCGCCAGCTGCAGGACTCCGACCGCGGTGAACATCTTGTTGAGGGAGCCGATGTTGAAGCGCGTGTCCAGCTGGTTGGCGACACCGAAACGCTTGCTGGCCAGCCCGTAGGCGCGGTGAAACACGATCTCGCCTCCCCGGTCGGCCAGCACCACCCCTGAAAAACGTTCCGCTTCGGCTGACTCGCGCAGATGGGCGTCCAGTTCCTCGAAACTGGACATCGAAGGTCCCGACCATTCCTCCCCGCCTGCGGGGCCGGACTGGATCCCCACCTCCAGGATGCGGTGCGGCTGATTCTCCTCCAACTCCAGGGTGACGGTCCATCTTCCCTGGGCGGTCCGAACGTCCAGTTCGGCCGAGGAAGGTCCGGTCTTCCTGGCCCCCGTGAGTTCGAAGTCGCCCCAGATCCGCCTCGTCTCCAGCAGCCTCTCCTCGAGCGTCTCCCGGGGAGTCCGCTCAATCAATTCGGGGGAGATGGCCTCGTCGAGCAATGGTTGAACCTCGCCCGAGGCGATTGCGTCCAGCAGCTGGGACGCCCGCCGTCCGGTCGGGGAAGGGGGCAGGCCCCAGTCCCGTTCGGCCGCTTCCTGGGAGGAGGCCTTGGCTGAACCGCTCATCTCTTCCAGCAGCGTCAACGCCTCGTACTCGGGAATGCCGTCCACGGTCAGGCCGCCGATCCGGACGTCCTCCCCTTCGCCTTCCAGGTCGAAGTTCAGTTTCAACCAGCCGGAGTCCGCCCGCTGCATCAAGAGCTCCAGCTTCCCGTCCGATTCGCGGACCGCGCGGACGGTCGAGTCCGGCACGTCCGTCCTCAGGTTGGCGAACATGGCGCGGTGGCGCTCTTCAGGGTACTTCGCGAACAACTCGGGCGGGAACGCCTCGCGCAGGAACTCGACGTAAGCGTCCGCATCGTCCTTTCGAACCTGCTCGAGGAAGCGGCCGACCAGCTGCCCCCCGGGCGTTGCGGGCAGAGCCACCGCCGGACCCTCCGCCGGCTCCGGCTCTCCCATCACCATGCGGTCGATTCGCCTCAGCAGCGGAAAGGGGGAGCGGTCGGAGCGGCTGCCGCAGATGTAGACGAAGACGTCCGGCTCGACGAACCACTGCAGCTCGGCCCGGAAGATGCCGTTGCCTCCGTTGTGCGTGATGAGCCGGCCCCAGCGGGTGTCGGCGATGGACCAGCCGTAGCCGTAGTGCGACCCCGCTCCGTCTTCTTCGGCGAAGGGCGTGAACATCTTCTCGCGGGAGGCGTCCGACACGATCTCGCCGCTCCGCAGCGCCTGCATCCAGCGGTACATGTCCATGGGCGTGGAGACGATCCCGCCGTTGGCGCGCAGGTGCCAGTAGGGCCCGTCCTCGGCCCAGTTCTGGTCCAGCATCGTCCCCCAGTCCTGGCCGTCGCGGTAGCCGTGGGCCAGCCGCTGGTACTCGGGAAGACGATAGCCGGTCTGCGTCATGCCGGCCGGCTCGAACAGGTGCCTGCGCAGGAAGCGCTCGTAGCCCATTCCCGAAATCTGCTCGACGATCGCACCCAACAGGCTGTAGCCGACGTTGGAGTAGCGGTAGCGTTCACCGGGCGGACTCTTCAGCGGAGCCTCCATCGCCAGCCGCACGAACTCCTCGCGTCCCACCGGGGCGTAGTCGTCGCCGATGGCGCCCGGGAAGCCGGCGGTGTGCGTCAGCAGGTGGTGCAGCGTGATCCCCTGCTTGTCGGCCGGAACCCCCTCGAAGTGGCGGGTGATCGGATCCTCGGTCGAGAGGCGCCCCTGTTCGGCCAGCACCATGATGGCGGCGGCCGTGAACTGCTTGGTGATCGAGCCGGTGCTGAAGGCGGTGTCCTCGGTCGCCGGCACCCGCGCGTCCCGGTCGGCCCAGCCGTAGCCGCTGGCCAGCAGAATCTCTCCCGCGCGGGCCAACACCACCGCCCCGTAAAACCCGTCCGCTTCCTGCGTCTTCAGGTAGTCGTCCAGCTCCGCCCCCAACGGCCCCGACACCACCCCGCCCCCCCAGGGCAGCCCCAGCAGCATTCCC
>JBFGHG010000749.1:0-2602 GCA_041578395.1 Acidobacteriota bacterium | reverse complement strand
GGCGGCTGGTCGTAGGCCATCCCCACGATCACGGCGAAAGTCCCCTCGGGCGCGCCCGTCAGCGGATAGCCTCGAAAGCCGTTCTCCCCGACCATCCCTCCGGAGGCGGCCACGCCGGCTTCGCTGCGGTAGACGATCAGGTCGGAACCTCCCTGGCGGATGTTGTGCTGGCTGGAGAGGACCGCCAGGGTGGGCGGCGTCTGGTCCAGCATCAGCTCGCGGGTGTCCTCGGTGCTGCGGCTGAACAGCCAGAGGTTGGGCTGGTCCACCGCCCTCACCTGCACGCGAAACGGCCCTTCGGCCAGCATCGGCATCTGGGCGGTCTCCAGGGACACGGCCACCGAGCGCTGCGGCGTGCGGTCCTGCCAGGGCCAGCCGGAACCGGCGTACGATTCGTCCAGCAGCACCTGCCGTTGTCCGGCCTGCTCGACCGCCACCATCACCTGGCGCAGCCCCTTTCCGGGGTCTTCCAGACGCAGGCTCAGCCGGCCCGTTTTGCCGATGGTTTCAGGGGTGTCCTGCCAGTCGATGGTGGGGTCGGACAGGTCCCAGGTCCAGATCAGATAGACGAAGAAGGCCACCACGGCGGCGATGGCCATGATTCTGCCGACGCTCATCCGACCATGCTACAGGCGGGGCCTGACGTCGAGCAACGAGCAGGGCGGCTCGAGTCAATGGCGGCCGGAGCCGCCGCATTCCCAGCAGCGCACCTTCCCCGCCCCGCCGCACCCTTCGCACTTGTTGTTCCGGTCGGCGTCGCGGCCGGAGCCGTCGCAGTCCGGGCAAGGCAAACGCCCCTTCCCCCGGCACTCCCAGCACTTTTCCACTGGTTCTGGATACTACAGTGTTGGAGGCGGGGTCAATCCGAGACATCGTGCCGGTCACGACGTGCCGGGGGGCTTCGGCGCCGTGCTCAGCGTCTCTCCGTTGGCATCGAACCCGACGCCCTGAGAGTGTCTAAGAATGTCGCCGAGCGCCGCCAGTTCCGCCGCTGAGTCGACACGGATTGTTCCCTGGCTTCCGTTGACGAGCTGCAAGAAGACCGCACCCTGGTTCGTTTGGATACTCCAGCTGAGAGCGTACGTCTTCACCGCGATGGCCATACACACCTCTACGGATCCTCAGACTTGCAGTCACTTTCAGCGTGAAAACTCTGACGGCAACGGGCATATCACGGAGTCGGGATCGGACAGCTTCCGGACATAGGCCGGGAGCGGCAGCCGGCGCTCGGCCGGGTCGGCCCACTGCCATCCATCGGGCGTCGCCCCCTCGCGCAGCCGGCAGCGCAGAAGCTTCAGCTCCAGCTGGTGATGGGTGATCTGGTGGCGCAGCGTGGGGAGTTCGCCCGCGACCTCCAGCCTCACGCCCCAGCGCTTCCGCACGCGCATCGCGAAACCGGCCGGATCGTCCCCCTCGAGGCGCGGCGGCTCCCAGAAGCCCTTCAGGAAGGGACCTTCGTCGTTGCGCCGCAGGAGAACCTCAGAACCGCGCCGAACCAGGGCCACCAGAAAGTGCAGCCGGACCGGCTCGCGGACCTTCTTCGGGCGCGGCAAATCGGCCTGCAGCCCCGCCGCCAGCGCCCGGCAGCTCCCCGACAAGGGACACTCACCGCAACGGGGCGTTCGCGGGACGCACACCTGCGATCCGAACTCCATCAGGGCCTGGTTGAAGTCGGACGCCCTCGGCGCGGCCTCCGGATGCGCCACCAGCTCCTCCAGCAGCCGCCACAGCCGCCCGTCGGGCGACCGCTCGCCGTCCAGGCACAGGAACCGAGTCAGGAACCGCCGGATGTTGCCGTCCAGCACCGGCTGAGGCTGCCCGTAGGCGATCGACAAGACGGCGCCGGCGGTGTAGCGGCCCACCCCCGGCAGGCTCCTCGCCTCCTCCATGGTCTCGGGAAAGCGTCCGCCGAACTCCTCGCAGACGATCCGGGCCGCCCGGTGCAGGTTGCGCGCCCGGCTGTAGTAGCCCAGGCCCGCCCACTGGGCCAGCACATCGGACTCCTCCGCCTCGGCCAGCGGCTCCACCGTCGGTAATCGGCCGATGAACCGCTCGTAGTAGGGGCGGACGGCCTCGACGCGGGTCTGCTGCAGCATCACCTCGGAGAGCCAGACCCGGTAGGAATCGGCCTCGCCCCGCCAGGGCATTTCTCTGCGGTGCCGGCGGTACCAGTCGAGCAGGGTGCGGACGAACCGGCCGGCCGGCAGCGGCAGTGGGAGCGGCTCGGCGTCCTTGCGGGCCAACTTCCGGCTACCTCAACAGCTGCTTGGCGATGGTGGCCAGCTGCATGTTGGACGTGCCCTCGTAGATCTTGCCGATCTTGGCGTCCCGGTAGAACTTCTCCACCGGGTAGTCCTTCGTGTAGCCGTAGCCGCCGTAGATCTCCACCGCCTGCGAAGTGACCCGCTCGGCCACCATCGAGCTGTGGTACTTGGCCATGGCCGCCTCGGTCAGGAAGTTCTGGCCGGCCTGCTTCATCCGCGCGGTGTTGTAGACCAGCAGGCGAGCCGTCTCCACGTCAGTCGCCATCTCGGCCAGCGGGAACTGGATGCCCTGGAAGGAGGCGATCGGCTGTCCGAAGGCCTGCCGCTCCTGCGCGTAG
>JBFGHG010000748.1:0-2606 GCA_041578395.1 Acidobacteriota bacterium | reverse complement strand
GAAGCCGAGCACGATGCCGGCGATGCCGGCCGTCCCCAGCACCGCCCCGACGATGGCCGTGATCCCCAGGATTTCGAGGGTCAGCAGCAGCCCCGCCAGGACGATCGCCAGCTGCAGCAGCTGGCGCAGGCGGACCTGCACGAAGGGGTTGGCCGAAAACCCCCGGAAGAGCCGCTCGGAGCGGGCCGCCAGGCGGGAGGCCAGCAGCGCGACTCCCAGCACGAGCAGCGCCAGCAGCAGCAGGGGCAGCGTGGCCACGAACTCCCGGAAGTACTGCTCCGCCTTTTCGATCGCGGGCGCCAGCCGCGTCTCCACCTCGCGCGAAGCCGCCACCCGGTTCTCCACCAGGATCACGCCGGGAGTCCGGGAGGCGATCTGCTCCGCCAGCTCGCGCGCCTCCCAGCTGGCCGCCTCCCCCGCCAGCCGGGCGACTCCGCCCGTGACCTCCACCTGGACCCCGGCCAGTTCCTCGATCTGCGAAAACGTCCACTCGAGACGAGCCCGGACCTCGGTGTCCTGCTGTTGGACTGCCTGGACGGCCGGTGCCTCCGGCTGCGCCGCCTGGCGGGCCGCCACCCAGCCCGGCAGGGCCGCCAGCGACAACAACGCGATCACGAGAGTCTTTTCGAGTCCTCGATACATCCACCGCTCCCTTTCGAAACGTAGTCACTATCGTAGTCCGAAAACCGTTTCGCCGCGCCCTGACGATGCGGGCCCGCGGCAGTTCAACCGGCGGTGGCTCGGGTACTCTCCCTGCGGGAGTCACGGCCGGACCGCCCAACCCAGGAGGAAACCATGAAACGCCTACGTCTTCGCTCGATCGCCCTGCTGATCGGCCTGTCTTTCGGGTTGGCCCTGATGGCGGCCAACCACCGGGAAGCCCCCATCACGGCCTTCGACCACAAGGCCGACATCACCGACGTGTACGCCTTCGTCAGCTACGGCCCCAACCAGGCCCCCGACCAGCCGCCCGAGCGGGTGACGCTGATCCTCAACGTGGACCCCCTGCTCGAGCCGGCCAACGGTCCCACTCTCTTTCCCTTCGACCCGGACATCCTGTACGAGATCAAGGTGGACAACGACTTCGACGCCCGGCCCGACGTCACCTTCCAGTTCCGCTTTCAGAACGACTTTCAGCTGCCCGGGGTGTACACCGCCGTGGCGGGGGTCGGAAACGGGGCCTTCGCGCCGGGCACCAACGACCTGGTGGTGCCCCCGCGCATCACCTCCTTCGACAACCCGGGCCTCAACCTGCGCCAGACCTACACCGTCTCCCTGGTGCGCGACGGCCAGCGCGTCCCGCTAACGCTCCCCGCGGGCGGTCCGCTGTTCGCGGTCCCGGCCAACGCCGGCCCCCGGACCATGGACTACGACGCCCTCTACGACGCCGGGACCTACGACGTGGGCGACGGCGTCCGGGTCTTCGCCGGGACGGTGGACGACCCCTTCTGGATCGACCTGGGCGCGGCTTTCGACACCGCCAACTTCCGCACCCTGGGCAGCGGCGTCCCCGGCGTGCTGACGGCCTTCGAGGACTCGGTACGCGACAACTTCGCCTCGGACACGGTGTCCGGCTTCGCGGTCAAATCCATCGCCGTGGAGGCCCCCATCGAAATGCTGACGCGCACGGGCCGCCGCGAGCCGGCCGGGTCGGCCAACGCCACCATCGGGGTGTGGGCCACCACCTCCCGGCCTCGGGTCACGGTACGCCGCTCTCCGGCGCCTCCGAGGTCCAGCGGCGGCTTCCAGCAGGTGCAGCGGATGGCCAACCCGCTGATCAACGAGCTGATCATCGGCATCGGTTCCAAGGACCGGTTCAGCATGGACTTCCCGCGCAACGACGCCCAGTTCGCCGACTTCTTCCTGGACCCGCCCATCGCCCGGATCGTGGAAGCGCTTTACGGCGGCGCGCTGGCGATTCCCGACGCACCCCGGTTGGACCTGCTGCCGCTGGTGACTTACGCCCCGCCCATCGCGGCGGAAGGGACGCCCAGCGGACCGGTGGCCGACCTGCTGCGCCTCAACACCGGGGTGCCGGCTACGCCCCCCAACGCCATCGACCGGCTGGGGCTGATCGGCGGGGACCCGGCGGGGTACCCCAACGGCCGGCGCCTGCAGGACGACGTGGTCGACATCGTGCTGCGGGTGGGCGTGGGAGGCGTCCTGGCGGCCCCCTTCGACGGGTTCGCACCCGGAGTCAACGACCGGCTGGGGGACGGAGTGAACGTCAACGACGCTCCCTACCGGGACGTTTTTCCGTACCTGGCCTCCTGCCCGGACGGCCGCAACCGCCGCCACGTCGATCCGGGCGAGCCGGGAGGCGGACCCATCAACTGAGGCGTGAGAGGCCTGCCAATGCCGTCATTGCACCGGGGAATCACGGGCAGGATGCCCGCGCCACGTGGACGATTCCGAGATTCTCCGGTAGGCTGCGAAGTATGGCGGCAGCAAAAGGCAGCGTGATCGGCGCGGTGGTCTGGATGTTCGTGATTTCGATTCTCTTGTTCTGGCTTCCCGTGCTGGGCCCCTTCATCGCCGGGGTGGTGGGGGGCAAGAAGGCGGGAAGCGTGGGCAACGCGGTGCTGGCCGTCTTCCTGCCCGGCATT
>JBFGHG010000747.1:0-2608 GCA_041578395.1 Acidobacteriota bacterium | reverse complement strand
GCCCACCGCCTCGCGCAGCGCCTCCCCCGCCCGGATGAGCGCGTCCCACAGCGGCCGCCGCTTCCAGTAAAGCTGGTTGACGGCCCAGGCGGCCAGACTGGGCTTGGCCAGCTTCTTCACGCGGATCGCCTCCTCCCGCCGCTTCTCCTTGCGAAGCCCGGCCGCCAGCGAGTCGCGGGCCGCGATGAACTGGGACAGCGGCACGCTGTAGAGCCGGTCGATCTCCTGCTCCAGGGCGGACGGTCCGGTGTTGGGCATGGCACGGACATGCTACGACGGCCACCGGGAATCCCAAAACCGGGGCCGTGTTCGACTTGCCGGAAGAAACACGCTATAACTCGGCCCCGGGCCGGACTGGCAGCCGGCCGGGGAGATTCGATGAGCGAACAGACAGCGCCGCGGCGCATCGCAATGTGGTCCGGACCCCGCAATATTTCGACGGCACTGCTGCGCTCCTGGGGAAGCCGGCCCGACACCTTCGTCTGCGACGAGCCGCTCTACGCCCACTACCTGCAGCACACCGGCCTGCCCCACCCGGACCGCGAAGAGGTGATCGCCACCCACGAGACGGACTGGCGCAAAGTGGTCGAATGGCTCACCGGGGAGGTGCCGCAGGGCAAGCAGATCTTCTACCAGAAGCACATGGCGCACCACCTGCTGCCGCACATCGAGCGGGAGTGGCTGGACCAGTTGACCCATGCCTTCCTGGTGCGCGATCCGGAGGACATGCTGACCTCGCTGATCCAGTTCACGCCGCACCCCACCCTGTCGGACACCGGCCTGCCCCAGCAGTGGGAACTGTTCGACCGGGTGGCCCAGCGAACCGGCGAGACGCCTCCCGTGATCGACGCCCAGGACGTGCTCGAAGACCCTCCGCAGGTCCTGCGCAAGCTGTGCAACGCCCTGGAAGTGCCGTTTTTGGACTCGATGCTCGAGTGGGAGCCGGGTCCGCGCCGCACCGACGGGGTATGGGGCAAGCACTGGTACGCGTCGGTCTACGACTCCACCGGCTTCCGGCCTTTCCGCGTGAAGGACGACAAAGTGCCCGGGCGGCTGGAGGAGCTGCTGGACGAAGCGCGAACCATCTACATCCGGCTGCGGCGCTACTCCCTGCGCGCCCGTTAGCCACGAAGCCACGATGCTGCAGCGATTTCACGAAGAGAATCGCGACCTGCTGGTGAACGTCGGCGGCCGGCTCGTTCACCGCGACCAGGCCGGCATCAGCCCCTTCGACAGCGCCGTCCAGGGCGGCGACGCGGTCTGGGAGGGCCTGCGGCTGTACCGGGGACGGATCTTCAAGCTGGCGGAGCACCTCGAGCGGCTGCGCTCGTCCGCGCAGGCGCTGGCGTTCGCCGAGATCCCGCCGAGGGACTACTTCGTCGAGGAGATCCGCAAAACCCTCGAGGCCAACCGCATGTGGGACGGCGTGCACGTCCGCCTCACCCTGACGCGGGGGGTCAAGTTCACCTCGGGGATGGACCCGCGGCTGAACACCTCCGGACCCACGCTGATCGTGCTGGCCGAGCACACACCGCCCGTCTACGACACCGGGGGGCTGAAGCTGATCACCAGCAGCATCCGCCGCTTCCCGCACGATTGCCTGGACCCGAAGATCCACCACAACAACCTGATCCAGTCGATCCTGGCCAAGATCCAGGCCAACCAGGCCGGTGCGGACGACGCGCTGATGCTCGACCTGCGCGGCTTCGTCTCCGAGACCAACGCCACCCACCTGTTCGTGGTGGAGGGGGAGGGGGTGGCGACTCCGCACACCCACGCCTGTCCCGAGGGCGTCACCCGGGCCACCGTGCTGGAGTTGTGCGGGCGTCACGGGATTCCGGCCCGCGTCGGGGACCTCTCGCTCACCGAGGTGTACCGCGCCGCCGAAGTCTTCTGCACCGGCACCATGGGAGAGCTGGCGGCGGTCACCGAGGTGGACGGGCGGACCATCGGGGAGGGCGCGGTCGGTCCGGTGACGCGGCGGCTGTCGGAGCTCTACCGGGAGGAGGCCGAACGGGCCGGGTTCGTGGTACTGGAATCGCCCCCGGAATGAGGCCTCTGCAGCGTCGTGGTATCGTGAGGCCAAGATGTCACTGAAGGATCGGATCAACGAAGATTTGACCGCGGCCGTCAAGTCGGGCGACGCGGAAACGCGCAGCGTGCTGCGCATGGTCAAGGCGCGCATCCTCGAGGCCGAGGTGGAGCTGCGCACCAAGAAGGGCCGCGACTACCAGCTGAACGACGAGGAAGTCGTCGACGTGATCTCGCGCTACGCCAAGCAGCGCCACCAGTCGATCGACGCCTACCGTCAGGCCGAACGCGAGGACCTGGCGACCCAGGAAGAGGCGGAGCTGCGGGTGCTCGAGCCCTACCTGCCCCAGCAGCTGTCCGAGCAGGAGCTGGAGGCAGCCGTGCAGGCGGCCGTGGAGAAGACGGGCGCGTCGGGGCCCAAGGACTTCGGGCTGGTGATGCGCGAAGTGATGTCGGAGGTGAGGGGTCGCGCCGACGGCAAGCAGGTCAACGAGCTGGTCCGCAAGCTGCTGTCTTGAGTGGCGTGGCCTTCCAGGCCGCGATTCTCATCTACTCCTTCCAATCGCGGGCAGGATGC
>JBFGHG010000746.1:0-2620 GCA_041578395.1 Acidobacteriota bacterium | reverse complement strand
GGTGCCGGGGCCGATCTCGACCGAGCAGCTGGTGTGAAAGGTCGTGTGCAGCGAACCGTCGACGAAGACCTCGATTTCGGGGCCCAGCGTTCCCTTCCTGTCGGTGCCGTCGAAGGTGAAGTAGCCGAGCGGCTCGACGCTGCCGGCGAACACTTCCCCGCCCTTGCGCATGAACACCTGGACGAAGGCCGGCGCCGGTCCCAGATAGCGCAGAGTCATCTGGGTGATTCGGCCGTCGCAGGGGGCGCAGGGACGCTGGTAGCCGAAGTCGGCATCCAGGTTTTCGAACCCGCCGGGAAACACCGGCAGCAGGCCCACCACCGTTCGGTCGTCCAGCAGCCCGTCCAGGTCGAACGTCTGCGTGGCCCCCTCGAGCGGCGCGCCCGCCGAGAAGTTCGGACCCACCACCCGAACCTCGTACGAGCCGGGCAGGAAGAGTCCGCCGAAGAGGTAGAAGCCGAGCGAATCGGTCGTCTGCGTGAGCGTCTCGGGCAGGCCGTCGCCGTCCACGTCGCCCGTGAGCTGGACGGTCACGCCGTCGATCCCGATCTCGCCCTGCTCCGGCTGAAACAGGCCGTCGGCGTTGTTGTCGCTCCAGACCAGGTCGCCGACGGCGCCCTGCGTGTAGCCGAAGTCCGCCTCGTCGTGGTTTTCGCTCTCGGCCAGGGAGTAGGGGCCGCCCGGGCCCGTGTACGGCTCGTTGCCGGTGGTCAGGGCCAGGCCCGCGGGCAGCGTCGACTCGTCCACGTCGACGAAGTAGCGGCCGGCTCCCAGTCCCATGAAATCGTAGTTGCCGTCGCCGGCCGTGAGCTGCGTCGCCAGCAGCTCGTCGACGGCCGGATTCAGCACACCGTCCACGTCGGTGTCGCGGTAGAGCCGTACGGTCACGCCGTTGACACCGGCCTCGCCCGGGTCCTGCTCACCGAGCACCCCGCCCTCCTCCGGCCGCAGCGTGTCCAGCCAGATCCGGTCGCCGATGCTCCCGGAAGGAACGCCGATGACCCGGGCCGACATGCGCAGCGCGTTGAGGTTGGCCAGATCCAGCCCGGTGTAGCGGATCACGTAGTCTCCGGCCGGCAGGCTCGCCACATGAAAGTCCGCCGGCTCGCCGGGATCGGTGTCCAGCCGGAACTGCTCCCACTCCTGGTTGCCCGAGGGGTTGTCGTTGAGGAAGCTCCCCACTGGGGTCTCCAAAGTGTAGGACACGGCGGGGAAACGGCTGAAGAAGCAGTGGAGGGGGTTGCCCGCCCCGTCGGTGTGACACGGCGGGACGATCGGGACCAGCAGCTCGGGGTCCTGGTCGTCGTTGGGGGCGCCGGTGGTGGGGCCGCAGGCCATCACGTTGCCCAGCGCCACGCCTTCGGCGTTGGCCGCCGTGCCGTCGGCCCAGGTCGGCACCAGCTGCCCGTTGAACTGCGCCGCCGGGTTGGAGTTGGGGACGCAGACCGAGTCCGGGTCGGTGTTGGCGCAGGTGTCCAGGTCGTTGGTGTCCTGCTCGAGGCAGTCCCAGGACCCGTAGTCGAAGTCGCCGCCCCACACCGTCAGGAAGCTGACCGGCTCGCTGACCCGCATCAGGAAGCTCCAAGTCCCGTCGTAGGTGGTTTCGGACAGGTCGGGAAAACGGGGGTAGATGATCGCCGCGTCGTTGAAGGAACGCAACGCCCCCACGAAGGAGAAGGCCAGCGGACGCAGGCTGATCTGCCCGGTGGTCCGCACCTTGAAGTTGCTTTCCGAGGAGCCCTGGGGATCGGTCAGCGTCACCATCAGGCGGTAGCAGTAGGAGCCCGCCGGGCATTCGGACCCGGGACTGGCCGCGGCCGCCGGGACGTTCTCCATGTCGACGTCGAACCAGCCGTTGTCCGGCATCACGCCGGTTTGAACGCCGTCGACCGAGCTGGTGAAAAAGGCTCCGCTCGAGGGGTTCACGGTGTTGGAGAGCCAGCCGCCGGGGGGACCCACCTCGGTGGTTCCCGTGCCGTCGCCGTCCGGGTCGGCGAAGAGGCGAAAGCGTAACATCGTCACGCCGAGTTCGGCGGGCGGGACGCGGTCCCAGTGCGCGCCGGCGCCGCCGGCGCCGTTGTCCCCGTCGAAGATCCCCAGCTGAAATCCGCCGTCGTCCGCGACGATCTGGACGTTGATGAAGTCTCCCCCCAGGGTCAGCATGTTGGCGCCGGCCAGAGACAGCATCCGGCCGTCCACCTCGCTGCAGCTGGGAAAGCACTCGAACGGAGTGGCCGACTCCTGCGCCCGCACCACCGCTCCGCTCAACCCGAACACTACCGCCGCCGCCGCCAACCCTGCCCGTCTCATCGCAACCTCCAGCACCTCTGACCCGTAGCACTCGCAGCAATCGGCGTGCCAGAATTGTGACGCCGATCACAGAACTACACCACGGGAGCATACCACCCCGGACCCGACGCCCGGCGGGGAGGGGCTCAAAACCCTGTCAGGCGCGGCTTTTTCATTGATCAACGGGAGAAAAGCGGAATCTCCAGGTGGAGGGCCTGCGGCCGCGGGGCGTTTCGAGTCCCGAAGCGATGCGCCTGAAGCAATTGGCCGAACTCGAGGAAAAGTCTACCGAGCCGGAGCGAGGCGGGAGGGGGGGCGCGCCGGCTGGAAG
>JBFGHG010000745.1:0-2627 GCA_041578395.1 Acidobacteriota bacterium | reverse complement strand
GGCAAGCTGGAGACGCAACGCCCGGCCGAATGGCGCATTCCGCTGCCCTGGGCCCGGGCCCGGACGAGCGACCCCTCCAGCCTCCGCCTGACGCCGGACGACGGTCTGCCCTTCGACGAAAAGGGTGGCACCATGAACCGCGGCTACAGCGCGGCCGGCGACGGCTACTTCTTTTTGCGCTTCAGCAACAACCCGGAAGAGCCCCCCGGGCGGGACCGCGACGGAGTGGTGCTGGTCCGCAGTCTGGGAGTGGCCCGCAGCCGGCTCCCGGCGCTCTCGCTGGGCGTGGCTTTGCAGAGCACGTCGCTGGTAGAAGCACGGTTGCGCCAGGAACGGGCCTTCGACCTGTCGGCCGCGCTGACCCTGTTCGGCGACAGCGGCCAGTTCCACTGGCAAGGGAAGCAGTTCCGGGTGAGAGGAGGAGTGGGAGCCGCCATCGCGCTGGTGACTCCGGCCGGGAGTACGCTCGAGCGGGACCTGGAGGAATCGCTGACCGCCGAGCAGCGGCGCCGAATCGGAGGCAAGGACCTGAAACCGTGGGCCGATCGAACCGCGCTGTTCCGGGCCAACCCGCAACAGAGCCGCTTCTTCGAGGGCCGCTTCTGGGAGCACTTCGAGCGCCAACTCCCGGAGTTCTCCGACCCGGTGATCCCGGGACTGCGGTTCCTTCCCCGGGGCGGGGTCGTCACCGGGCGTTTCGACGGCGTGCTGGTGGCGAGGGGCTCGCTGTGGCTGCAGGGGAACGCCTCGATTCGCGGGCTGCTGCTGCATCTGGGAGGGGGGCCGCTCCGGGTCGGGGGCAATGCGGACGTTCGGGGTGCGGTCTGGCTGAGCAATGTGGACTCGACCGTTTCGCGGCTGCGGATGCGCCCGCTGGACCTGACGGTCGGCGGCCAGGCGCGGCTCTTGTACGACCCGGAGGCCGTCCAGGAAGCGCTGCGGCTGTTTCCCCCGACTCAGCTGGGTTGGAGGATGCTTTTCCCGGAGATGCCCTTGTGATCGGGAGCGGCCCGCGGGCGGCGCGAATCACAAGTTTTCAGGGTCCTGCCGTATAATCTGTTGCATGATGAGGTGGATACTGATTGCCCTGCTCCTCTCGTCCGGCACTCTGCTGGGTCAGAGTCAATCGCAACCTCCCGCCGACCAGGACCAGCAGAAGCAGCCTTCGCTGGCGGAACTGGCCCGGCAGGCCCGGGAGCGGCGGGAAAAGGCTCGCGCCGCGCGTGTCATCACCAACGCGGACCTCTCCTCGCTGCGCTCCAACGTCTCGACGGGCTCTGCCCCGGCGCCGGCGACACCGGAGGCCGTGACGGAGGGGGCTGCCGCGGCAGCCGAAGGCGAGCAGGAGGGCCTTCCCACGGGTGACCCCGGACAGCTGACGCCGGAGGAACTGGACCAGTGGCGGCAGGCCTTCAACGAGGCTCGGCTGAAGCTGCAGAACGCAGTTGCCGAAGGATTGGTGCTGCAGCTACGGATGAACAACCTGAACAACGCCTTCCTGCGCCAGGCCGATGGCGCGACGCAGGAGCGCGTGCAGGCGCAACTGCAGCAGACGATGCAGGCGATCGAGAAGAACCGGGACGCGCAGCGGGATGCGCGCCGGGCCATCGAGGAGTTGCAGCGCGAGGCCCGGTCGGCGGGCCTGACGGCCAAGCAGATCTCCGACCTGACCGGCACTCTCCCGGAGCCCAACCCCGAGATCCTCACCCCCGAAAGCATCCCCTGAGTGGCACGGGCATCCTGCCCGTGATGTGGCGCGGGCATCCTGCCCGTGATTCCGGAAATGGCCTAGGCATCCTGCCCGTGACTCGAGGAATAACCTCCAAAAGCCAACCCAGCCGCTTCGGGTCTCTTCGACCCGCCATCATTGTCGGGGAAGGGTGAGGGGCGCCGCCCCGGGCGGTAGAACCGGGGCGGCGGATTGGGGTTGTTGGGGTGTGGAGGCCGGTGGGTGGCCGGCCGCGAGGGTATTGGAGCGATCTATTGGTTATCGGGCTTTGCCGGCTGCTCGATGTTGGGCACGTCGACTTTGAGCTCGAAGCTCTTGTCTGGTTCGTCATTGCGCACAATGAAGAACCCGAGCATTGCCAGCAGCACCACGACGAAGATCGCGAGTATGGCCGTGTTGGCCGAGCTGTTGTTGTCGCTCATGGTCTCACCTCCGTGTTTCGCGTCGTCGACTCGAAACCAGCCGGCGTGGTTCTTCAGATGCTCCCTCTACGCAGCGTTCCCGTCACGAGGGCGACGAGGAACAGGACCAGGAAGACGAAGAACAGGATCTTCGCGATCCCAGCGGAGGCGGCGGCGATGCCGCCGAAGCCAAAGATACCGGCCAAGAACGCGACCAGCAGAAAAACCAAAGCCCAGTACAACATGTAAAACGATCTCCTTTCCGTCCAGCCGCGCCCGCCGTTCATCGGCCGCTGCGCTTCGTTCGCCAGACGCTATTTCTTACTGCAAGGCCCGTTCCAAAGTTGGCCGCCACCAAGAACAATTCAGCATTAACAGCTATTTAGAGACTGAGAGTGCTTGCCGCCAGGGATTCGATGGGCTGCGGGACGGGTAGAACCTCCCTACTCCTGTCCAGATTTCGGCTACCCGCCCAAGCGCGACGGCTCCGCCGCGGG
>JBFGHG010000744.1:0-2632 GCA_041578395.1 Acidobacteriota bacterium | reverse complement strand
TGGCGCAACGGGTGGCCCAGGGCCTGAAAGCGGGCCAACCCGGACCACAACTCGGCCGGCGTGGTCTTCCCTTCGAGGGCATCGGCCTGCGTGGCGAGCCAGTCGCGGAAGTCCGAGGCCACACCCTCCTCCACCCGTCCCAGGACGCGCACCAGGTCGCGGCTGGCTCGAATCGAGCCCAGAGACTCGAGGTAGTGCCGGGACAGGCGGAAGAGCCCGGAGTAGAGGAGGCCGCGCCAGTAGTCACGCAGCTCCTCGCGCCCCCACCACGGACCGGCCTGGAAGGGCAGTTCCTGGAGGCGGCTTTCGAAGGTGCTCAGCGGGTGCGTGGTCTGAAAGTTGAACAGCTGCCGCTCGAGCGCCCAGCCGTCGCCCACCAGCTGGTCCAGCCGGCCCGCCGCGGAGGCCGCCAGCCGGTCGCGCCAGTCGGCGTCCCCGCCCAGGCGGGCCGCCTCGAGCAGAACGGATTCGAGCACGTACTCGGCGACCGCCACGTTGGCGGCGAAACCCCGCAGTTCGAGCGCGCTGGCCGCCACCCCCAGTTTCGTCCCGGGGTCGCGCAGCAGGGACTCCGCCCAGGACGCCCACTTGTCCACTTCGCCGCGCCGGGCCAGGTCCTGCATCGCCAGAAACCGCGTGAACCGGTCGGCTGGCGTGCGCCGGCTGGCGCGCTGCAGGGCGCTCGAGTCGCCTTGCAGGAAGAGCCGGATCGGGTCGGCAGGGTCCAGTTTCCGAGCCAGTTCCAGGGCCTCGCTGCGGTAGCCGAGCTGCTCGGCCAGCAACGCCTCGTCGGCCCCGTTTCGTCCCCCGCCCGCGCGGGCCAGCGCCACCGCTGCGACTGCGGCGGCGGCCGGGCCGTCGGACAGCTGCAGATCGTCGCGGCTCTGCAGAACCAGCCGCACCGTGGCCCGCGCCGCCAGCTCCAGCAGACGGGGATCGGCCTGCACCGGCTCCCACTGCTGCTGGATCGTGTCGAGCGCGCTGAGCAGGCTCGGAGGGGACACTTCGTCGACGGCCGCACGAATCTCCTCCAGACGCTTGGGCGCCACCGGCTCCCCTGCCGTCCGCCGGTCCTGCGACAGCTGCTTCGCGAAGCCGGAGAGCGCGTCCAGCGACTCCTGGAAGCCGGCTAGTTCCGGGAGCGACGCGACCGTCTCCTCCCGGTAGAGGAGCTGCCAGCGTCCCTGCTCGAACCGCAGCGCACAGCGCTCGAGCGGCTCCCCCGTGTAGAAATGGTGAATCCGTGCGGCGGCCTGGACGAAGCGGGCGTCCGGCCTGAGCCGGAACCCGAGGCGGTAGCGCTCCACAGGACTCAGCGCAGGGGTGGGTGCCACGGCGGGGGTGGCCTGGGGGGGTGCCGCCGGTTCAGCCGCCGAAGCGGCCGACGGCGTGAACTGGCAGCCGGCCAGCGTGCCGGACACGGCCAGCAGCCCGATCGTCGCAACTCTGGAGAACTTCATCCTTGAATCTCCCGGTACCAGAAGCCCGTTTCGAGGAGCTTACGCCAGCAGGCGGCGCGCGGCGGTGAGCCGCGTCACCGTCGCTCCGGGCGGGAGGCAGAGCCCAGGGGCGGGGCCTGCAGGGCTGGAGTTTCGGGAGAATCGAACGTGCTGTGTTGGAATTACCCGCATTTCCGAGCCCCTGATGCTCAATGTCCGGCCACTGGCCCGTCTGAACAAAATCTCCGAAAGAAGTACTACAGTCTCCAAAAGGAGGAACACCCGACCCACGCGACTCGTCCCCTGCCTGGGTCGGTGGAGTCAACCCAGGAGTGCGCATGCCGGACTTACCCGTTCGAGAGTCGACTGTGGAATCCGTGTGTCAGTTCGTCGAAGCCGTCAACGCCGATACCGCGTGCTGGAACTGCAGTGCCGGAGGTACGCCCTGGTTTCGGGGCCAGACGCGCGGGGATTGCCCGCCCCTACCGAGCATTCTCCGTGCCGGAACCGGTATTGCCGAACACACGATCACGGCTCGTTTTCGAGCCCTCGCGCCGATGTTCGGCACGTCACCATCCCGGGACAAGAAAGACGAGTGGCTCACACCCGCTCGAGTTGAACAACGTGACCATCGGCGTCCAGGGTTTTCCGTCGGCCAGCGACGCCGCCTTCCGGCGACGCTGCGACCTCGCCTACGGTCCACCTCCGCAGACCGGGTCGGCGAGCGACATTGAGTGGCCCATCGCCATCATCCCGACACACGTTCATCCCCGCATGCGCTCGCAGAAGGGCTGTTTCACTCTCCACGGCGCGGAAGGGTCGAATTTCGAGGTCATCGCGAGACGCGCAGGGCTCGCGACAGAGGCGCGGTTTCTCGAGTACCGCATTCCGGCGAAGGCGGCCCCGAAGATCCTCCGCGAGCTCCGCGGGTTGGGCATCACGCACTGCACCCTGTTTCCCGATCACGACGGCCTGGCGATCGAGCTGACCCGTGTATTCAAAGAACAGGGGAATCTGCAGGCATGCGTCACCGAGTCCGTCCCGGCGGGAGGCAGAAGCAGTCGGGGAGAATCGGCTCCGAGCGTCGAGTCTCGGGAGACTCCCGCCCGGTAGACCGGATTCCGAGGCCGGCGAGACTCTGGGTCAATCAATGACTGGGAGTTCGGACGGTAAGAAAAACCCAGGCCCTCCGG
>JBFGHG010000743.1:0-2641 GCA_041578395.1 Acidobacteriota bacterium | reverse complement strand
GTCTTCGACTTCGGCGGCGTAGCCGCCGCCCATGGTGACGGCCACCGGAAGTCTCCGGCTGAGGCATTCCTCCAGCACCAGCCGGTCGCGCAGCTCCAATCCCCGCTTGCTCAGCGCCAGGCGGCCCAGCCGGTCGCCGCGGTAGGGGTCGGCGCCCGAGAGATAGATCACGAAGTCGGCGCCGCTGGCGGCCAGCGCCGCGTCCAGTCCCTGCGCCAGCTCGCGCAGGTAGGCCTCGTCGCCGGTGCCGTCGGCCAGCCCGATGTCCAGGTCGCTGCGTTCCTTGCGGAAGGGGAAGTTGTGCCGTCCGTGGATCGAAAAGGTATAGAGCGCCGGGTCGCCGCCGGCGATGGCCGCGGTGCCGTTGCCCTGGTGCACGTCGCAGTCGACGACCGCCACGCGGGTGGCCAGTCCCTCGGCGACCAGGGCACGGGCCGCGATGGCGCTGTCGTTGAACACGCAGAAGCCCTCCCCCCGGTCCGCGAAGGCGTGGTGCGTACCCCCGGCCAGGCTGACGGAAACGCCGTCGGCCAGCGCCGCCCGGCAGGCCTCCAGCGTGGCTCCGGCGGAACGCCGCGAGCGCTCCACCATCTGGGGGGACCAGGGGAAGCCGATGCGGCGAACCTCCGGGGGGTTGAGGCGACCTCCGGCGACGCGCTCCAGGTAGCCCGGGTCGTGAGCGCGCAGGATCTCCCGATCCGAGGCGGCCGACGGGCGGAGCAGCTGGACGGCCCGGCCCCACTCCTCGACCCGCCGTCGCAGCCGGCGGTACTTCTGCATGGGGAAGCGGTGCCCTTCGGGCAGCGGCAGGGGGAAGTGGTCGCTGTAGAAGATCCGCATGCCGGGACTCAGTGTACCTCTCAGAGCACCCGAACGATGTCGCGGGGGTCGACCGTGACGAACTGCAGGCCGTCGCGCACCTCCAGCCGGCCCCGCAGCCGCACCGGCTCGGCCACCCGGTCCAGGACGGCCTGGCCGATCGGCTGCCCGCGCCCGGAGACCAGGAAATAGAGGCTGGAGGCCCCGTCCGGGCCCTGGGCGTAGAGCGCCGGCGGGATGCCGCCGCTGAGGCAGCGCACCGCGCAGCCTCGGTGGGTCTTGAAGCGTCCCGGTTTCATGACCCCCAGGAAGCACTTGGAGTCCACGATCTCCCCTTCCAGTTCGACCTCGCCCATCACCTGCCCCGAATCGTCCGGCGCCGGCCCATCCTGCTCGTGCAGCGACCAGGAGCCGGGTTCGAGTTCGAGCATGCGGACCGGATCGCGGTGGATCAGGCTGCCGGACAGGCGCACGTGCTCGCCGTCCAACGCGACGATCTCAGCCGGGGCGCCGAACTTCCCCTGCGAGACCAGCAGGTAGCGGGTGACACCGGAAGGCCCTTCAACGCGAAGGCTCGGAACGGGCGTGGCCGCGACCCAGCCTTCGTACTCGCGGAGTTGGCCGAACTCGAAACTGCCCTCCTCGAACTCGTCTTGAGACAGCACCAGCAGCGTGGCCGCAGCCGCCGCGGCAGACACCGCCAGCAGTCCGGACCAGAGCAGGGCGGCCCGCAGGCGCGGCGTGAGGGGCTGGTAGCCCACGAAGAAGTCTTTCATTCGCCTCTTTCGATTTCGGCTACCGCCGCCGGCGAGCCCGCAGGATTGGGACGTGTTCTGACCCAGACCCGGCCGCCTTCCAGCCGGACGTCGAAGGTCGGCACGCAGTCCGCGTAGGGGGCGGGAGCGCGGCCGCTCCCGGGTTGGAACTGATGGCCGTGCCAGGGGCAGGTGATCAGGCCGTCCACCACGGCGCCCTCCCCCAGAGGGCCGTTCTGGTGCGGACAGACGTTGCTGACCGCCGCGATCCGTCCGTCGTACCTGAAGACCGCCACCTGGTGGCCCGACACCCGGGCGGTGCGGGCCCGGCCCGTGGGGATGGCCTCCAGGCGGCAGACTTCCACGAAGTCTTCGCGCTGGGGCGCCTCGCCTCCGCTTCGTTTCCGGTCTCTCCAGCGGGCCGCCAGGTGCAAGCCCGCCAGAGTGACGGCTCCGCAGGCGACCAAGCCCGGGTAGACGAGGCTCTTCTGGACCTGCAGCGCTCCCAACGCGACGTGCCCCACGATCAGGAGGTAGGCCAGGTAGACCAGCCGGTGCAGCCGTTTCCAGCCCGCCGGCTTCAACACTCCCAGCCAGAAGTCGTGACTGGTGGCCGCCATCAGCAGCAGAATCAGCAGCGCCCCCAGGCCCAGCGGCTGAAAAGGGAAATCCGTCAGGCTGTCCCAGCGGGGATTGGCCGAAAGTACGCTGACCAGCGGGTTGGCGTTTCCCAGGGCGTGGAACTGGAAGAGCGCGAAACCTCCGTGAGCCAGCGCCACCAGGAGAGTGGCGACTCCCAGGTGACGGCGGTTGTAGAGCAGCGGCAGGAAACGAGGGCTGAGCCGGCACAGCGGACCGATCGCCAGCGTCACGTGAAGCAGCAGCAGGGCGGCCAGCCCCAGACTCCGGATCAGCAGGGTTTCCAGGGTGGCGTTGGGGTAGAAGCTGGAGCCCAGCCCGACGAAGAGCGCCAGAAACACCGCCAGCGCCAGCGCCAGCACCGCGTCGTAGGCCCGCTTGAAGGGAGTCCAGCTGACGGCCCGGTGGGTATGGCTCACGGTTCGCTC
>JBFGHG010000742.1:0-2653 GCA_041578395.1 Acidobacteriota bacterium | reverse complement strand
GGTAGATATTGAACCCCCTGCTTGCGAGCAGCCGGCGGTTGGCGCGATCCAGCACCGCGCCACCGCCAGTGGCCAGCACCAGACCATCCTCCCTGGCCAGCTCTTCCAGCAGGGCGCGCTCTCTTTTGCGGAATCCCGACTCGCCCTCGAGCTCGAAGATAATGGCAATTCGGGCGCCGGTGCGTTCCTCGAGCTCGCGGTCGCAGTCCAGGAATCGCTTTTTCAGCATGCGGGCAAGATGCCGGCCGACAGTGCTCTTGCCCGCCCCCATGGGCCCGATGAGGTAGATATTGCTCGGTGGTGCGGATTTTCTGCTCATGACGGCTTGATACCTTCATCACCTGATCGAGGCGAAGAAGCTCGCCTATGCAGACCTCCAGCAGTTCGTGGGCGATCCGGAGTTCATGACAGTCGACCCGGAGCGGCTTCTTGCCGACGACTTCATTGCAACGAGACGGACTCATCTGAACTCGGAACGCGCGCTCCGCTGGGCCACGCCGGAACGCTCGCTGATGGACACGGACACCACCTACCTGACGGCCGCGGACCAGGAGGGAAACATGATCTCCTTCATCAACAGCCTGGCCGGGCTGTTCGGGTCCGGAGTGGTGGTGCCCGGGACCGGGTTTGCGCTCCAGAACCGGGGGGTCGGTTTTTCGGTCAAGCCCGGGAGGGCCAATACCGTGGGCCCGGGCAGACGGCCCTTTCACACCATCATCCCGGGGTTCGTGACGAAGGCCGGCGAGGACGGGGAACAACGCCCCTGGCTGAGCTTCGGCATCGTCGGCGGGCCCCAGCAACCGCAGGCCCATGTCCAGGTCCTGCTGAACATCCTCCTGTTCGACATGGACGTCCAGCAGGCCCTCGATGCGCCGCGATTCCGTCACTGGCGCGAACACAGCGTGACGTTCGAAACCGCCATTGCGGAATCCACCATCGAAGAGCTTCACTCGACGGGCCACCGCACGCAGGATCCGCTGATGGAAGTGGGGAGCATCCTGCTGGTGGGCGAGAACATGGGACTGATCTTCGGCGGCGGACAAGCCATCATGCGGACCGAGCGGGGATACGTCGCGGGCTCGGATTCCCGGCGTGACGGACTGGCGGCGGCTCACTGAGCGAAGCGCGGAGCGCGCCCCGGCCGGAGGGAGCTACTGCCGGACCTCGACCCCCACCCCGTACTGCCGCAGTTCGTCGCGGATGGCGTCCAGCCGGGCCCGGTCCAGGTCGCTCTCCTGCAGGTGCTCGACGGCCTGTGCCTCGTCCTCCAGCAGGCTGTAGGCGATGGCCAGCAACCGGTGCAGGTGCCGCTGCTGAGCTTCGCTGAGAAACCCCTGGCCCGCTTCCAGGTACTGCTCGCTGAACTCGATCAGGGACTCGAGCTGGAGGTCTCGCAGCAGCTCGGCCCCGTACTCCTTCAGCTGCCGGTCGATTCCCTCCAGCAGCGGGGCGGGAGTCAGGGGGTGCTTGACGGACGGGACGCCGCGCATCAGCAGGGTGTCGCGGGCGGCCTCCATCAGCAGTGTGCGCGTCTGACGCAGCCGCGCGTCCCGGGAGGCCCCCACCCGCAACGACTGAGCCAGGCCGGAGAGCAGCTCGGCGTGTCGCTGAAACGGCTTCCACAGGTGGTTCCGGTTCTCGGCCAGTTCGGCGGTGCGCACCAGCAGGCCGCGCAGCTCCTCCAGCGCCTCCTGCAACCGCTCGGGGGGCGGCAGTCGCATCCCCTCCAGGCGCTGCAAGGAGGGAAAGACCAGCATCCACTCCTGCTCGCCGCACGGTTCCGGGGTGGGGCTCCAGTCGGCCGGCTCCAGCTGGAGCAGGGAGGGCAGACCGGCCGCGGGGCGGAAGAGGTCGTGCAGCCGCTCCAGGTACAGGTCCAGCTGCCCGGAGGCGGCCATGTTCCCCAGGTCGAAGCGGACCAGCAGGTTGTTCAGGTGCGCCACCCGGGTCCTCCGGCCCGGATAGAGCTGGTGGGCTTCGCATAGTGCCGGTCCCAGGGCCTCGCCCAGCCTGCTCCCCAGCGCACGCGGAAAGCGCCGCGCGTTGACCACCGCCAGCCGCGCGAACTCCTCCAGGTAGCGGAACTCCGGGGCGGGCGAGTCCGGCTCCAGCCCCAGCCGCTCGGCCAGCTCGAGGCTCTGCTCGGAGCGCGGCTCGGCCCGGATTTGGCCGGCCGCCCGAAAGACCTCCTGGTAGTCCGCCAGCGCCTCCTCCACCAGCCCGAGCGCCTCCGGAATGGTGGCGTCCGTATCCAGCAGCGAGTGGTGAAAACGGAGCGAAGCCCGCGCCAGCAGGTCCTGGTAGCGAAACCTCTCCGCCTCGTCCTGCAGGGTGGGAGCCCGCTCGGCGTAAAAATCCAGGATTTGCTTCTGCAGGCAGTAGAAGTCCTCGCGAGGTTCCGGGTTGGAGGGAAAGAGCCGCGGGTCGTTCAGGCAGAACGCCAGCCCCGCCGCCGCCGCCAGCGCTTCCCGCATGACGTGCTGGTCCCGGGCCGGATTCCGGTACCCGAGCACGGCATCCAGCTGTGCCGGTTGCACGCAGGAGATCGAAGCGGCCGCCTGCCGGGTGCGAGCGGGGTCGCACGCTTCGGCCTGCGGCACCAGCCCCAGTGCCAGCAGGAGGATGCCGGTCGTCATTGGCGAGGCTCCCTCCG
>JBFGHG010000741.1:0-2655 GCA_041578395.1 Acidobacteriota bacterium | reverse complement strand
CTCGGGCGGCGGAGCCTCGGCGTCCGGGGAGCGGTCGGGGAGCCGGCCGGCCTGGCTCAGCGAGCGGCGCAGCACGAACTCGATCTGGGCGTTCAGGCTGCGGAGTTCGTCGTTGGCCCAGCGCTCGAGGGCGCGGTGGACCTCGGGACTCATCCGCAGCAGGAACGCCTTTCGTTTCGCCATGACGCCTTACTGGTACAGCGAGCCGGTGTTGACGATGGGCTGGGCGTTTTCGTCCCCGCACAGCACCACCAGCAGGTTGCTCACCATGGCCACCCGCCGCTCTTCGTCCAGTTCCAGGACGCCGCGTTCGGACAGCAGCTGAATGGCCATCTCGACCATCCCCACCGCGCCCTCCACGATCTTCTGGCGGGCGGCGATGATGGCGGTGGCCTGCTGCCGCTGCAGCATGGCGTGGGCGATCTCCGGTGCGTAGGCCAGGTGGCTGATGCGCGCTTCGATCACCTCGACGCCGGCCTTCAGCAGCCGCTCCTGGATCTCCCGTTTCAGCTTCTCGGCGATCTCCTGTGTGTGGCTGCGCAGTGCTTTTTCCCCTTCCTCGTGCTGGTCGTAGGGGTAGCCTGTGGCCAGGTTGCGCAGGGCCGCTTCGGACTGGATGTGGACGAAGTCCTTGTAGTCGTCCACCTCGAAAACCGCCTCGGCGGTGTCGACTACCTTCCAGACCACCACGGCCGCGATCTCGACCGGGTTGCCCAGCGAGTCGTTCACCTTGAGCTTGGCGCTCTCGAAGTTGCGGACCCGCAGCGACACGCGCTTGCCGGTGTAGAAGGGGTTCACGTAGGCCAGCCCGGCCTCCCGGATCGTCCCCATGTAGCGTCCGAAGAACTGCACCACCTTGCCTTCGTTGGGGTGCACGATCTTGAAGCCGTTCCAGCAGAACCCCAGGAAGACGTTCAGCAGCGCCGCCAGGATCACGCTGGGCGGATGCTCCGCTCGGATCGCCTCGATCAGCAGGAAGATCGCCAACGCATGGAGAATCGGCAGCAACACGGCCACGACGAGCCCGCTCCCGGGCTTTTTCACGACTTCGCGGATCATCTCACACCTCCTATCAAGTTGATATCATATTGCAACTACGTTCGGGGAGAGGGTTTTGTTCACGTCGAAGGTCGTTTTTCGGCCAGGAGCTTGCCTTCGTGGGCGGATCTCTCATGGACGCAGCGGGGTTGTATCATCACGCCAGCTTCATCTCCCGATTGGCACCGAGACGTGCTGGAAGAACGCCGCCGCCTGGTCGAAGAGGGAACACTGAGATTCCTGGACTGGGACACCTCCATTGCTGAACTGCGGGAGGAACTGCGTGGAGATTCGCGTTCTCGAGAGGGCGAAAGAAGATCTCCGGGGCGAACGCGACGAGTGGTTCCAGCAAGCTTCGAGTTCGCAGGATGTCGATCGATTTGTAGCAGTGGTGCTCGCTTGGTATCGTCGCAGTCCCTGGACCGATTCCGAGCTGGCAGAAAGAGTTCGTGTGGCCCGGCATCGTCGGAGCTTCAGGCAGACGGCGACCGACATTCTACGAGACCTGGCAGACTCCGACCAAAAATCACCGCCCCAACTCGAGGCCGGTTGTACCGGCGAGCAGCCCTGGCGATAATGGTGCGATGGATGGCTGGAGGCGATTCGACTGGAGGGGCTGTCTCTGTTTCTTGTCTATCTTCGCGACGGTAGCCGGCGTCGCCCGCGCCGACAGTGAGCTGATCTTCCCCCGGCTCTCCTTCGGCGGCAGCGAACGCACCGGCATCGCCATCGTCAACCCCAACACCGCCGACGCCCTGGTCACCCTGACCGCCTACGGCGCCGACGGGCAGCCCCTCGAAGCCGCCGGCTTCGAAAACCCGGTCGAAATCACCGTCGGACCCGAGGAGCAATTCTCCCTCGTCGCCCGCGAAATCTTCGGCGGCACGGTCCCCGCCGACGACGGCGCCTGGATTCACGCCACCAGCGAGTCGAACGACCTGGCCGGGTTCTTCCTCTACCTGACCCTGGCCCTGAACGTCTTCGACGGCGCCGACCTGCCCGAACAAGCCTCCTCGCTGGTCTTCAGCGAAGTCCGCGTCGACGCCGGCTTCGACACCGAGCTGAACCTGGTCAACCCCAACCCGAGCGCGGCGCAGGTCACGCTGACCCTGATGGGCGGCAACACTCCAGTCGTCCGCCAGCTGGCGCTCCCCGCCCAGGGCGCTGTCCGCCTGGACGCCGCGGATCTCTTCGGCCTGGCGCCGGCGGGAGGCGCGAACACCGCCTCGGCCCGCTACCTCCTGGCCGAGGCCAACGCCGAGATCGCCGGCTTCGCCTTCGTCCAGGGCGCCGGCGACCTGCTGGGACTCAACGCCCGTCCCGCCACCGAGCGGCTGGAGACGATCTTCTTCCCCCAGCTGGCCGTGCTGGGTCCCATCTCGACCGAAGTCGCCGTCGTCAACAACTCGAACCAGACTGTGCTGGTGACCCTGCGCGCCCGACGGCCGGACGGCGAGCTGTACGGCCCCCCTGACCTGACCGACAACCCGGTGACCCGCAGCCTGGGCGCGGGCGAGATCCTGCGCGCCGACCTCGAGGAGCTGTTCGGCTTCACCGGCAACCTGAGCCTCGAGGGCTGGCTGGAAGTCGTCTCCAGCTCCGAGGCGATCAGCGCCG
>JBFGHG010000740.1:0-2656 GCA_041578395.1 Acidobacteriota bacterium | reverse complement strand
TGCATCTCCGCGAGTTCGGACTGTTCGGATTTGAAGCTCAGGAGAATCTGCCGACCCGAATCGTGCTGCCGGGAAGCCATACAGAGTCACTCCACTGCCAAGGCACGGAGTTCGAGATCACGCATGGGGAAGTGTTGGGGATTGCAGGTGTAGAGGGGAATCCCGGCCTCCAGCGCCGTGGCGCCGATGAGGGCGTCCGGAAGGTCGATCGTGCGGCCTTCCACACGATGGGAGCGCACGATCTCCCCGGCCCGATCGGCCACCGCGCGATCAACGGTCAGGGTTTCGCAAGCGTCCAGAAAAGCGAGGGTGCCTTCGCGTTCCGGCTCGCGCATTCCCTGGATCACCTCGGCCCGCGTAATGGCCGACAATCCAATCCGTCCCTGGCCGGACAAGACGATCACCTGGCGGACAACAGATTCCTTGCCCCGTAAATGCCAGATCACGACATCGCTGTCGAACAGATACTCAGCCATGGTCTTCGAGCTGTTTCATACGGTTCGACCATGCCCCGCGGACCGCCCGAATCTCTTCGTCAGGATCGCCGCGGCCGTCCGAGGACCAGATACCCGCGGCGGCCCGCACGGCTCGTTCCTGTTTGAGGTGGTCGAGCTTCTCCTGCACAGCATCCGCGATGAACCGGCTGCGCTGCCGTCTCGGAACGAGGCGGCGAAGTTCCTCGACCAAAGGCTCTTTGAAGGACACATTCATTCGTGGCATCACTGATCCCAATAATACACACTAGGAAGGTACCTTGGAAATGCTCTGAGCGCAAGCAGTGGCAACCCCCGGTCGATTGTTCGAGTCGTCAATCCCTGACATTCAGCCCAATCGCTTCGCCGATCTCAATGTTCTTGACCAGAAGCGTCCGCCCCACCGCCCGGTCCAGCTGGGCGTGGCTCTTGATCAGGTCCACCCGGGCCCGCAGCAGCACCGTCTGCGCCTGCACCAGGTCGCGCTGCGCCTCGATCAGCTCCCGGGTCGTCCCCAGCCCCACCTCGAACTTCGCCTCTTCTCCATCCAGCCGCTCCTGGGCCAGCCGTACGGTGGCGCCGGCCGCTTCCTGGCGGGCCTCGTTCATCTCGATCTGGGTGAGGGCGTCGCGGATCTCCAGGGAAATCGACTGGTCCAGCGAGCTCTTGCGCAGCTCCAGCCGGTCGTAGCCGATCTGGGCGGCGGCGTTTTCGGCCCGGGCCTGCGTGTTCAGGATGGGGATCCGGAAATCGACGCCGATGGTGTAGCCGTAGAAATCGCTGCTGAACAGCTGTGAAAGCGAGTCTCCCAGCCCGCCCGGGACGATCGCGACAATCGGAGGGTTGATGAAGCCCTGCGAGAAGTCGCGGATCACCTGGGTGCCTCCCAACCCGTACTGCTGGTAGCCCAGCACCAGGTCGAGCGTCGGTTTGAGGCGGTCCCGCGACAGCTCCAGGTCGACCGCCTGGTTGGCCAGCTCGAGGTCGGCCCTCTGCAGGTCGGGGTTCTGCTCGCGGGACACCGCCTGCAGACGCTCGAAGGAGTCCGGCACGGGCGGGGGCGCCACCACCGGGTCGGCCGGGACGATCTCTCCGGCGAACTCGCGCGGGTCGTCGTAGGTCGAGATCAGGCTGACCAGCCGGTCTTGGGTGCGCCGGTACTCGAAGCGGGCCCGGATCAGCTCCTCGCTGCGGGAGGCGAGTTCGGCCTCGGCTTCCACGACCTGCAGGCGCGCGGCGGACCCGACCTCGAAGCGGGCCTGGTTCTGCTCCAGGATGGTCTGGGCCAGCTCGGCCGATTTCTGCTTGACCTGGATGTCCTCCAGGGCGAACTGCAGTTCCCAGAAGGCGTCCTGGACCGCGAACACGGTCTCGATCAGACTCTTCTTGAAGTCCTGCTCGGTGATGTCCAGGTTGTTGCGGGCGATTTCGATCTGGTAGTCCGCCAGCGCCCGCCCGAAGCCCTCCAGCAGGTTCTGGCGCAGCTGGACCTGCCAGTTGGTGTTGATGGCCGGCACCAGGCTGCTGAAGAAGTTGGTGGAGCGGTTGCGGATTCCGGTGAAGCCGGCCTCGATCGTGGTCCCGCTGGAGAAGGCTTGCTGATAGCCGAAGCCGTAGCTGGTCAGGATGTCGGTGACGCTGGGGCCGCCGGCCAGTACGCTGGCGGTGGGCGTGGTGTCGCGGTTCCAGTTCAACCCGAAGGTCAGCTGGGGGTCGTAGGCGCCGCGCAGGTCGTCGATGGCCCAGGCCCCGGCCAGCGACTCGTGGCGCTGCACGTTCAGGCCCAGGTTGTAGATCAGGGCCATCTCGATGGCCTGGCGCTCCGTCAGCCGCACCCTCCCCTCGAGCAGCTCGGGAAGGGGCGTGGGCTGCACCACCACGGCGCGGCGGGCCTGGTCGTCGAAGTACCTGGAAAAGAAGTCACCGGGGCCGCCGGCTGCTGCGGCCGAAGCAGCCACTGCCGGCAGCAGAACCGCGAGAACCCAGCCGGTGCGGACCGCCGCCATTGCACTGTTCGTTTTTTTTCGCATCAGCAACACCACCTCGTCCCCCCGAAATTCGGCCCGCGGACGGCCTTTTCCCCGGGCCGTTTCCTGTTTACCATGGAAAGCCCGCGAGTGTGCGCTCGGCCCACCCGCGCTCCGGAAAGGAAGAGACAACGATGGCGCTTCATCCGCTGGCGG
>JBFGHG010000739.1:0-2670 GCA_041578395.1 Acidobacteriota bacterium | reverse complement strand
ATGAGGCCGTTGTAGCGATCGGCGGTACCGTAGAGCAT
The DNA here is from genome assembly GCA_041578395.1 of Acidobacteriota bacterium. Taxonomy (GTDB): domain Bacteria; phylum Acidobacteriota; class UBA6911; order RPQK01; family JANQFM01; genus JBFGHG01. The sequence continues at coordinate 2,632 of JBFGHG010000739.1, read as the reverse complement.
CTCGATGCGCAGCCCGTCCAGCTCGGCCTGCGGGGCCAGGTGCAGCAGGCTGTTGCGCTTCCAGTGCTCGCGGTCGAAGGGGTTGCCGTAGACTTGGCCGAAGATCTGGGAGAAGAACTGCGTCGAGCGCGACTCGGACCCGTCGATCCCGGCCAGCGGGTCGTCCCCCAGCAGCACGATGGGGGAGCCGGCCAGCACGGCGGAGTAGAGATCGGGATACTTGAAGGCCAGCTTCAGAGCCCCGTAGCCGCCCATCGAGGTCCCTCCCACGGTCCGGTGGCGGCGGTCCTTCTCGACCCGGTAGCGCCCCTCGATCTCGCCGATCAGCTCCCGGCTCACGTACTGTTCGTAGAGCCGGGTGCCGTCGGCGCTGTCGGTGTAGAAGCTGGACTCCCCGCTGGGGTGGACGATGACGAATTCGGGGATCTCTCCGCTGCTCATCATCTGCTCGACCTGAGGCGGCAGGTTGCCGTAGCGGTCGGTGCACCAGCTGGTGTGGTCGTTGAACATCCCGTGCAGGAAGTAGACCGTCGGGAAGCTGCGTTTGGACGTCGCGTAGGAGGGCGGCAGGAAGACGCTGTAGTGCATCGGCTTGCCCACCGCCTGCGAGTCGAAGGAGTGAAACTCGACCCGGGAGCCGCCCGCCAGCGCGAAGTCCTCGGGGTCGGTCAGCCGGCGAGGCGGACCGTCGCGGCGCTGGGCCAGCAGCAGCGAGCCGATGGCGGTGACGAGCAACAGGACCAGGAGAGTGCCGAGTGTGCGCTTCATCCGCAGGATTATAGACGACTCGCCGCCCGCTCAGCCGCTCTGCTCGAAGAGCGCCGCCACCGCTCCGGCCGGATCCTCGATCACGCAGTAGCGCCCATGGCCGGGCATGTCCTTGGGGCCGGCCAGCACCTTTCCCCCCAAACCCTTGCACTCGGCGATGCTGGCGTCCAGGTCGTCGACGGCCAGGTAGATCATCCAGTAGGGAGGGAGGTCCCGGTTGCCGCCGCGGGCGTGGCAAATGCCGGCCACGGGGTCGCTGGAGCCCTCCGGAATCATGTTGAAGTCGTCGTAGCCGCCCATGTCCAGCCCGTCGCTTTTCCAACCGACGACGCGGCTGTAGAAGTCCCGGACTTTTTCGGCATTCTCCACGGTGAGGTCTGTCCAGAGGATCGTCCCCGCCGGTTTCTTGTCCGCTGCCATGTGTCCTCCTGTCGGGCTGGGAGTGTAACAGGAAGTTCTTTGAGGAGAGCGCATGCATCTAGCCAAAGGAACGAGGGCTGATTCCGGAGATTCGAAGTAGTCTCATATTGATCACGGTCCAGCCGCGGTTCGGCGGCTCAATTTGACAAGCCGGACCCGAAAAAAGAAAACTGGAGTCGATGACCCGGCAAGCGTGTACCCAGTACCACGCGACATCGATCACGGCAGTTGACTGCTGTTGTCCCGTCCACAACGTGTCCGCGAGAGGTGCGCGGCCCTGGGCTGGGCGACCCGAAACTTCCTGAACGAATCCTAGCATTGACAACCCGGGCCCGCAGCACCGACCGCGGGCTTTTTCGTATGTGCGGACAACTGCGTGCCGTGCTGCGAGGAGGAGACGGCGTTGAAAAGGCAGAGAGTGTACGAGAAGGACCTGGTCATACTGTTCGAGCATCCGCAGTGGCAGCTCCCGCTGCTCGAGGTGCTCCAGCGGCGTGGAGTTTCCTGCGAGGCGCTGGATCTGAAGAAAGCGGTGCTGGCCGGGCGCGAGCATCCCCGCGCGCCGGTCTATTTCAACCAGGCCAGCCCCAGCGCCTACCTGCGCGGCAACACCCGGGCGGTCCCCTTCACCCTGGCCCTGCTGGAAGAGCTGGAAGGGCAGGACGTTCGAGTGCTCAACGGAGCAGCGGCCTTCCGGCTGGAACTGAGCAAGGCGGCGCAGGTGTCGCTGCTGCGGCGCCTGGGGGTGTCGCACCCCCGCACCTGGGTGTTCAACGACGTGGAGGCTCTGGAGGCGCGCCCCGGCGAGCTGCGCTTTCCCGCCATGCTCAAACCGAACCAGGGCGGCAGCGGAGCGCGCATGGTGAAGGTGGAGACGCTGGCGGAGCTGCGAGAGCTGCTCGAGTCGAACCCGGCCCTCTGGGAACCGGACCATCTCCTGCTGCTGCAGGAGTTCCTCCCTCACGACACCGAACAGCGGGGCATCGTGCGGCTGGAGTTCCTGGGCGGGGAGCTGCTCTACGCGATGCGGGTGGTCTCGCACGGACGGTACAACCTGTGCCCGTCGGAGGTGTGCAACCCGGAGCACCTGGCCCCGGTCGGCGAGGCGCCGCCACCGGACTTTCATCCCTACCCGGAAGTCCCGTCCGAGGCCGTCCGCACGGCCCGCCGCATCGTCCGGGCGGCGAGGCTGGACGTGGGGGCGGTCGAGTATCTGGACACGAGCGACGGGCGGCGGGTGTTCTACGACATCAACGCCAACTCCAACCTGCGCCGCTCGATCGGCAGGGCCTTCGGCTTCGACCCCTTCGAGCGGGTCGCGGACTACCTGGAGCGGACGCTGCAAGCCAGTCGTGCCGCGGGTGTCGCCGCTTCCCTGGCGGAAGCCGCCTTGCGCCCGGAGGGTTTACGGAACGCGCCGCCCGCGTGTTAAGATGACGGGGCT
>JBFGHG010000738.1:0-2673 GCA_041578395.1 Acidobacteriota bacterium | reverse complement strand
GTAGTGGTAATCGAAGCGCGCCGTCTCCCCGCCGTCGGCCCGGCGGAACGTCCACCCCAGCAGATCGCCGGCCGGGCTGTGCCGCACCTCCTCCTCGGCCCAGTAGCTGCCGTCCCGGCGCAGGTACCGCTTGGCTCGCACCAGTTTCCGCTCGTCCAGCTCCTCTCGAACGCACCCCCGGGCCTCCCCCTTGGCGCTGAAATAGCAGACTTTCCGGGTACGGCCATCCGGCGACAGCTCGAAGTCCTCGCGGCTGGGCAGGGTCTCCTCCTCTTCGAAGTAGACGGCGCCGGACTCCTCACCGGCGGGGTCCAGCACGAAGTACATCCGCAGCAGGGGGCGGCCGGCCGCCGATACGGTCTCGGTGCGCAGGCGCGAACCGGCCTCCGTGTACCAGGTGCGCTGGACACGGACCGGCTCTCCCTGAGAACGCCCCGTCTCCGCATCGGCCGCCAGGATCTCGGTGCGAGTGTGTACGATCCACGCCGAATCGTCCGCGAGCCAAGCCCCCAGCGACAGCAGCAGCAGCAGGTCGAGAATTACCATGGAATCACTTTATCTCGAGCCCCTGTTCAACCTCGGACAGCCTCGTGGCACGGGTGTGGTAGACTTCGCGGACCGATGAAGCACTCCGGGGCAGCGGTGGGACTGGCCTGGGCGATCCTGCTGGCCGGATGCGGCGCCCCCGAAATCGTCCCCGAGCCCTACCACCCCACCAACGCGCACCAGGCCTATCTGCAGTCCCTGGTCGACGCCGGCCTGGCGCACACCGCGCTGGCGCAGGAGTGGATCGACGCCTCCCGTGAATCCCTCGACTCCGCCCTGCAGGTCGATCTCCCCTACCGCGAGTCGCTGTACGTCGACGCCGCCGAAGCCTTCGCAGCCGGCTACCGGTTCCGGAGCCGCCGTGGACGGCGCGTGGAAGTCCGCGTCGACTGCCAGGCGCCCGAGCCCTTCCGGCTCTTCGTGGACCTGTTCCGACTCGAAGAGGACGCCGGCCGGGAGCACGTGGCCAGCGCCACCGTGCTGGAACGCCGGCTGGCCTTCGAGCCGCGGGGCGAGTTCGACTACCTGCTGCGGGTGCAGCCCGAACTGCTGCGAGGGGGACGCATCGAGGTGACGATCGGCGACGAGCCCGCTCTGAGTTTTCCCGTCGACGGTCACGACACCGGTTCCATCCGCAGCCGCTTCGGCGACCCGCGCGACGGCGGGCGCCGTCGCCACCACGGGGTGGACATCTTCGCCGCGCGCCACACGCCGGTCGTGGCCGCCTCCCGCGGGCGCGTCACCCGGGTCGACGAGAGCCGGCTGGGTGGCCGGGTCGTATGGATGCGCGATTTGGAGCGCCCCATCTTTCACTACTACGCGCACCTGGAAACGCAGGCCGTGCAGGCCGGCCAACAGGTCGAAGCGGGCGCCGTGCTGGGTACCGTCGGCAACTCCGGCAACGCCCGTTCCACCCGACCCCACCTGCACTTCGGACTCTACGCCCGAGGCGTCGGCCCCCTGGACCCGTGGGACTACCTGCTGGACGAAGGGCGGCGCCCCGCCGAACCCGCCGTCGGCCTCGAGCTGCTGGGCCGCTGGGCACGGGTCAACGGCGAGACGGCCTTCCGCACCACCCCGGAGCACGACGAGGCCGCGCGGCTGCCGCCTTCCACGGCGATTCGTGTCCTCGGCGCGGTCGGAAACCTCTTCCGGGTCGGACTGCCGGACGGCTCATTCGGGTTCGTCCCCGCCGAGCGCGTCCAGTCCGCGGAGGTACCGCTGCGGGAAGCGGAGACGCGCCCCGGCATCGCGGTACTGGACCGTCCCTCCACACGGGGGCTGGAGATCAGCCGCACTGCTGCGGACGGCCGGGTGCCGGTGTGGGCGAAGTTCGAAGACTACTGGATGGTGTCGGCCGAAGACGGCCGGCGGGGGTGGGCGAGACTGGAGGGAGGGCCCGTTTCGGAGTAGGGCCCTCCCTGTTGGAACGCATGGGCAGGCGAGTGCGCCTGCCGCCGTGCTAGCCGATCGGCACCACCGGCAGGGTGGTGAACACGCCGTTGATGTCGAACTCGAGCACGATGGCGCCGAAGCCGCCCTCGGACTCCATGATCAGCACACCCGAGAAGTCGGGGCCGACCGAACCCTCGAACAGCTCCTGGATGAACCTCGAGACGCTGCCGTTGGGAGCCAGGTCGACGGTGGTATTGCCGACTTCCATGGCGCCGCTGCGCAGACTCAACTCGACGGTGATCGGAGCGCTTCCGGGGTTCACGAGGGCCACGCCGCTGCTCAAGGAGCCGACGCGCCGCGCCGGTGCCAGGGCCCCGGTCAGGATCGGGCTTTCGCCCACGCCGGCCACACCGGCGCCCGTGATGTCGAAGCGGACCAGACCCGTCACCGGGCCGTCCGTTTCCACGCGGACCGAGCCGGCCACCAGGTCGCCCATGCCGCTGGTCGACAGGGTGCTCTCACTGCTGGGGTCGACCGAAACCGGGACGCCGTCCATCACGCCGGCCGGTGCCATCGAACTGGTTCCCAGGATCTGCTCGGGCGGGATGATGTTGCCGCTCCGGTCGTAGAAGCGCGCGACTCCCGTCACCGGATCGCCCGTGGAAGCCGAGTTGAGCAGCACCAGGTCGGACTGGAAGGTGCGGTTGTCCATCACACCGTTGCCGAACTGGG
>JBFGHG010000737.1:0-2685 GCA_041578395.1 Acidobacteriota bacterium | reverse complement strand
GGGGCCGACGAGACTCGAACTCGCGACCTCCGGCGTGACAGGCCGGCGTTCTAACCAACTGAACTACGACCCCGCCTGGGGTAGAGGAGTGAATTATATGGCATTCGGTCTCGCCACAGCAACAGCGGCGAAACCAACCCACATCCAACCGCGTCCCCTTCTTGCAGACAAGGAGGTGCCTGGTGGCCGATATTCGACTGCAGATCGTCTACTGCGACGACTGAAACTACACGCCCAGAGCAGCCTGGATGGCGCTCGAATTGTTGTCCCACTACCGCAAGCAGGTGGGCGAGCTGAAGCTGATCCCCTCCGAAGGCGGACGCTTCGAAGTCACCTGCAACGGCGAGCTGATCTTCTCCAAGCTGGAGTTGGGACGCTTTCCGGAACCCAAAGAACTGGAAGCGGCGATCGAAGAGCGCGTCGGCGCCTGATCAGCCGCGCTGCGAAATCAGAACCGGGAGAGAATGAGGTTCCCGGAGGCGCCCCGCGGCGTCTCCGGGAAGAAAGTCAACACGGCTCGGACGCGCGGAAGGCCCGCTGGCGCCGCAGCGTGTCGGATAGTTTTTGGCGTACCGCCAGGTGGTCGACGTCGGCAAGTTTGCACCAGTAAGGGAAACCGTCGTTGTCACTGGAAATCCACTCGATCGCCTTCTTCTTCAGAAGCCGATAGTCGTTGCGGGAGGTCTCCTTCACGCTTCGCAAATCCAGTACCGCTTCGTGCCATGCTTGCCGTAAAATTGCAACTGCCAGGTTGCGCTCCGACCGGGAATCGGGAAGTTTGGTTCGTTCCGAACCTCGAGACACACTCCTCAACTTCATCGCGCCAATATAGCATAGGCGCTCGATTTTTCGGTCAGGAAAGTTACACGGATCACCGCTCCGATAGGGTATGGTAGTTCTCTTGGGGAGAGGGTGGACGCGGCGTGGGGGCAGTCCGAGAGACCTCCACCGGAATCACGGGCAGGATGCCCGCGCCACTGCTCACAGCGGGCGCTCGATGCTCTCGCTGGCCGGACCCAGGAACTCCGCCCCCTCTTCGGTGATCACCATGATGTCCTCGTGGCGCACTCCCAGCTCGCCCGGCAGGTAGATGCCCGGTTCGTTCGAAAACGTCATTCCCGGACGCATCGCGAGCGTGTTCCCCTCCACCAGGTACGGCTCCTCGTGCCCGTCCAGCCCGATGCCGTGCCCCAGTCGATGGGTGAATGTCCGGTAGCCCGGCCCGAAGCCGGCCTCCTCGATCTCGCGGCGCGCGATGCGGTCCAGTTCCTGGCAGGCCAGTCCGGGCCGCGCCGCCCGCAACGCTTTCTCCTGCGCCCGGCGCACCACGCCCCAGATCTGCCGCTGCCGCTGCGACGACTCCCCGAACACCAGCGTACGCGTGACGTCGCTCGAATAGCCGTGGACTTTGCAGCCACCGTCCATCAGCACCACGTCCCCCTCCTTCAGGCGCCGGGTCTCGCGCGTGCCATGCGGAAACGCCGCCGCCGGGCCGAACAGCACCAGCGCCCCGCCCCGCGTCCCCATGCGGCGGTGGGCCTCGGAGATCCGCTCGTTCAGCTGGGCCGGAGTCATCCCTTCGCGCAAGCCCCCCGCCGCCGCCTTGTATGCCCGCTTGGTGATCTCGTTGGCGCGGCGCATCAGCGCCAGTTCGGTGTCGCTCTTGGCCATGCGGCAGCCGTCGCTCACCGCCTTGCCGCTGACCCAGTCCACCGCGGGCGCCGCCCGGCGAAAGCCGTCGACGATGAAAAAGCGCGTGGAGGGCTCGACTCCCACCTTCCCGGAGGCCGCCGCACGGTCCTTCAAGATCCCCGCCACCACCTGGAACGGGCTCTCGTGTTCCTGCCAGGTCCGGACCTCGGCGCCGGCGTCGTCGATCGACTCGCGGGCGCGGCCCTCCTCGAAGGCCGGGCAGACGAAGCCGGGGCGTCCCCGTCTCGGAATCACCACCCCGAAGGTCCGCTCGCTGCGCCCCCAGCGCACTCCGGTGAAGTAGTACAGCGACGAGCCCCCCTCCACGAAGAGGGCTTCCACTCCCTGCCCGGCCATCAGCCGCCGTGCCTGCTCCTGACGCCGCACGTACTCGGACGGGGCGATCGGGTCGACCCCCTCCAGCTGGTTGGTAAGCCCCTCGATGGGGTCCTCCGGCTGCGCCCGGGAGACTCCCATGCCGGCGGCGCCGGTGAGGGCGGCCGCGCCCGCGCCCAGAAAGCTTCTGCGTTTCATGCTCTCAGTGTGGAGCGTGCCCCCGGCCCGATCAAGTGCAGCGGGCGTATAATGCCGAAGGGGTCGGGATCGAATCGAGGAGAATCAGGTGGACCGGGAACACTTCTACTCCATCATGAACGGCGAGGGAGACACCGACTACGAGGTCTACCTCGACACTGAGCAGCTGTTGCACTGCCAGAAGGACTTCGGCGAGTTCTGCAACCGGGACGAGCTGCAGTTCCAGATCGTCCACCAGTCGATCGAACTGCTGATGAAGCTGATCGGCTACACGCTGCTGGACGTGGACGACTACCTCCAGGCGCACGACACCCACCGCGTGGTCACGCTGCTGGGGCGCGTGCACCGTGCCCAGCGGTTGATGATGGATCACCTGGGGCTGCTCGAGACCATGTCCCCCAAGGAATACCAGGAGATCAGGCTGCAGCTGGGCAACGGCAGCGGCCAGGAATCGCCCGG
>JBFGHG010000736.1:0-2692 GCA_041578395.1 Acidobacteriota bacterium | reverse complement strand
CGAACTTGAACAGCAGCTTGCGGTAGTCGCGGTTGTAGAGGATCTTCACCGACACTTCCGGATACAGCTCCCGCATGCGCCGCAGCTTCCTGTTCTTGCGCGTCACCAGCCGCTGCTTCATCGTCGTCAGCTCCACGTACAGCTCGAAGTCCGGGAGGTAGAAGTCGGGGGTGAACCGCTCCACCACGCGGCCCGCCGCGTCCCAGCGCAGCGGAAAGGAGGTCGGCTCGAACTGCCAGCGGATCTGGAAAAAATCCAGGAAACGGGCAAACTCCGCCTCGCTGGGGTGAGCGAAGGGAGGTTCCTCGAACTTCCTCCGTCGACGCGCCATGTCCGGGCAGCGTAGCAAACGGGTGTGACACCGGGAGCCGGTCTGCTCAGGGGGTCGCCAACCCCGGCGGCACCGCCGAGAGGAAGTCCAGCGGCAGGTTCCCGAACAGCTGCTGGGCCACCAGCGGCCGGTCCGAAACGACCTCGATGAAGCCCCGCTCCTGCCCCGCCGTGGCGGGCACCAGCACGGAGACGACTTCGGAAAGCCGTGCCCCCGGAGCCAGGTTGATCACCCGCGTCCCCCGCAGCGTCCCACCCTCGGTGAAGACGCGGATCGTGATGCTGGCCGATTGGGTGTTGGGATTGTGGAACGCCAGCCCAGTGAAGGTGCTCGCCGCCGCGGTCGAGGCCTGGCGGTTGGCCACCTGCCCGAAGATGGCGCGCCGAAACAGCACCGCCTGCAGGGGCAGCGCCGCGGCGTAGCGGGCATTGTCGGGGTCGCCGAAAACCACGTCCCCGATCACTCCCGGCCCGGTGGCTTCCACGCGCAGCGATCCGGCCACCGGCGGCCCGTCGGGCGGCCCCAGCGCGAAGACCATTCCCACGTCCCGCTGAAAGCTGGCGTTGGGGTTGAGCGTAAAGGGCCCGACGACGCGGATCACGGCCCCGTTCTGGTCCGAGGCCGTCAGGGTCACCGCCCGCGGCTCGTTCGAGGTGTTGACCAGCTTCATCGAGGTGAAGATGCGCGTGCCGGCCGAGTTGCCGTGCGCCAGCTGGGCCGAATAGGAGACGCTGCCCGGATTGCCGGTGGAGGCGTTCAAACCCAGCAGGGTGTCCCCCACCTGGACCAGCTCGAAGCCGACCGCGCCCCCGCCCGTCACGTCCACGCGCACGAAGCCGTTGGAGACCACGTCCGTATCGAAGAGCGAGTCGAGCGATTCGCGCAGGCAGCCGCCGCCCGGCAGCTGCCGGGTGGCCTGTTCGATGAAGTCGCCCCCCATGCTCCCGAACAGGCTCAGCGTGGCCGTCACCGCGCTGGCCCCGGGGTTGGCCAGCGCCAGCAGCGTGGTGGCGTCGCGCGGGCCGTTCAGGGTCGGAAAGCTGGAGGGCCCGTCGTACAGGCGCGTGAAGTAGAGGACGTTGGAGGGCATGCGCGAGGCGACCGAACCGTCCAGCCGCGTGGTCGGGCCCGCCAAACCGTTGCCCAGCTGGAAGAAGCTGGAGAGTTCCGCCACGTTGGACCCCAGCCGCATCCAGCCCATCTGCGTGTCGCGGAAGCTGGCACCGAAGAACTCCGTCGACAGCCGCGCCAGCTGCAGGCCCGGATCGAGACTGGCGTTACCCGGATTCTGGGGCAGGTTCTGCCGCTGGCCGTTGGCCGCCAGGGCTTCCAGGACCATCTCGGCCGTCTGCAGGCCGTCGTTGCTGATGGCGACGCCGGTGAAGTTGTTCCCGTCGGCCTGCACGAACGGGAAATAGAGGGAAAACTCATTGGTGGCGGGCTCGAAGAGGATCTCCGAGTTGCTCAGGTCGAAATTCGCGCCGAACACCTGATACAGCGGAGCCGACAGAAAGGGGATCGGAGCCGGCTGCGCCGACAGGTCCGTAGCGGCCCCCGGCCTCCTGCCCGGAGTGATGCCCACCACGGCTTGCACGCCGAACACGGGCGACAGCTGGATGGTCTGGTAGCGGAAGCGGATGTTTCCGTTGGGAAGGAGCGTGACCGAGAAGGTGTTGGGAGGACGCCCGCCGGGGCCGGAGAACTGCGGCACTCCGTCCCAGGTGACCCGGAAGCCTCCATCGGCCATCGCGCCGCGCACCTGGCCCTGCTCGGCCGGGTTCAGGTCGGTGTACAAGGGCGCGATGCGGGGCGGGCCTCCCAGGAAGTTGGCCTCGCTGCGACTGGTCTGTTCCTGGCCGCCTTCGAAAGAGAGGTTGCCGTCACTGTTGACGTAGACCGCCCGGTAAGTCTCGCCGAAGAAGGGGAAGCTGAAGCCGGGGGGGAAGTACAGCGTGCGGCTGTCGTCGTCTCCCAGGGTCGTGAGGTCGGAGCGGGGGAGGTCGTCGCTGCTGTCGTCCGAGACGAAGTCGATGCCGCCGACTTCCGCTCCCGCGACCACGGTCAAGGTCGTGCGCTCGTCGGACGGGACGGTTCCTCCTTCGGCGCCCGACTCGCCCGCGCCGTTGTAGTAATCGGGGAAGACGAAGTTGGTGAAGCGGACGTCGAACGGCCCCACGCCGCTGCCTGCCGTGAATCCCGGCTGCAGGCCCTCGATCCGCACCCGGTAGTCGCCCGGCGGGAGTCCCGGCAGCTCGAAGCTCCCGTCCAGCGTGCCCGCGAAGTCGGTCACCACGCTGACCCGGTCGCGGGCGTCTTCCGTGACGACTCCGTCCATCTCCTCGAGGCGCACCGCCAGCACGT
>JBFGHG010000735.1:0-2694 GCA_041578395.1 Acidobacteriota bacterium | reverse complement strand
TGGGCGCATCGGCCAACGACGTGGCGGTCAGCGCCGACACCGTGCAAAACGTCACGGTGGGCGCGGTGACGACGCGCAACGTCAGCGGCACGCTGAGCGGAATGGCGTCGCTGCCCGGGGATACGACGACCTCGCTGCTGTTCGCCGACGAGGACAACTTCCGCAGCGTGATCGCCACCGTGGCGGGCGACGGGACCTACACCGCCTCGGTGCCCACGGGCACCTACGAAGTGGTCCTCTTTTTCGCCAGCGGCGAGGACACCGACTTCGACGGCTTCCCCGACGACCTCGACTCGGCGGGCGCCTTCCGAGGAGTGGGGCAGCTGACGGTGGGCGGCGGCGCGGTGACGGCCAACTTCTCGGTGCCCAACAGCTCGGAGGTGTCGGGGCGGGTCACCCAGCCGCAGACGCCCGTGATTCCCGAGCAGACGGGCGTGCTGGCGGCGGACGTGCTGAACCCGGTCACCAGCTTCCTGGAACAGTGCTTCCCGGCGGTAGGCGCCAGCTTCGGCCTGGCCGACGGCAACGGGGACTACAGCCTGCTGGTGGCCTCCAACCGCAACTACGACCTGTTCGCCAACCTGCCGATCGTCGCGGTGGGGACGGAGGAGCAGGGGGTCTGGAGCCTGCCGATCCCGGGCGCCGGCAACCGGAACTTCCCCGGCGACACGACCGTGGACTTTCCCTACCCGGCGCGGCCGGCCCTGGTCACCGCCCGCGGACGGGTGACCGACCGCAGCGGCGCACCGGTGGCGGGGGTGGACGTGACCTTCAGCACCAGCGGAGGCGTGACGGGCGCGGCCAACACGGCCTTCACCGCCAGTACGACGACCGGGGCGGACGGGCGCTACGAGCTGGAGCTGCTGAGCGGCACCAACTACGTCGCCGTCTTCGACCCGCCTCCGCCCACGATGTGAGACGGGCCGGGTCGCCCCGCGATCAGTCTCGCGGGGCGCCTCGGCTGCATGGCACCGGGATCGGAGCTTTCCAGGGTGCTGGCCGAGCCGAACTCAGGTCCGCAGCGGGCTGGAGACCTCGTGCATGGGCCAGAATCTCACGGAACGACTGCAACCAGGGAGGCTTCGGGGTGCTCGATCCCATGCTCGCGGCAAGAAGCCCGGACGATCCCGCGCAGACGGCGCAGCCGGGACCGGGGTACGCTGGGGAACAGGTGATGCTCGATCGGCGACTTTCTCGAGCGACGAGACGTCCTGCTGATTCGCGTTTGACTCGCTCCGCCCCGCTGGTGTACCGTTTCAGCCACTGCTCTAGTTGCGGGTCTCCTAGAGAAGTCTGGCTCATTTGAGGATCCGGCAACGAGAATCACCAAGGAAAAAAACTCCTCGGGACACTCAACGTCTTTGACAGTTTTCTGGCCGAACATGGATGCAGGGTCTGCTTCTCGTGGATCGCCAGTCGCAAGCGAGGGGCCCAATCGATGAACATCCTGCTTTACAACCCGGACAACCAGGTGACGCGCAACTACATGCCGCACCTCTGGATGTTCGTGCTCGAGGCGCTCACACCGCCGGAACACCAGGTCTTCGTGATCGACGGCAACGCCCAGCCCACCTCGGAAGAGGGAATTGCCGAGTTCGTCCGCGAACACGACATCCAGCTGGCCGGAATCGGGGCCATGACCCGGATGGCCGCGCGCGCCTATCGAATGGCCGACCAGATCCGGGAGGCCGGCGCCCTGGTGGTGATGGGAGGGCCTCACGTGACCGAGGTCCCCGACGAGCCGCTGGGCCGGGAGGGAGAGCCCCGGCACGCCGACGCCGTGGTGATCGGAGAGGCCGATGAGGTCTGGGCCTCGATCCTGGCCGACGCCCAGCGCGGCGAACTGCAGGAGGTCTACCAGCACGTCGACGCGGAAGGGAAGGCGATCAAGCCTTCGCTCCAGGACTACCCTCGAATCGACTGGGAGGGTCTGGACCTGGAACAATTCAACCTGATTCAGAAGATCCCCGCTCTGGGACGCATGCTGATGAAACGGGCGGGACTGGACTGGGACAGCTTTTACGTGCTGCCGGTCGAGTCCGGACGGGGCTGTCCCTATGGCTGTGACTTCTGCACGGTGACCGGGTTCTTCGGCAAGTCGATCCGCTTTCGCAGCGACGAGTGCGTGATCGACGAGCTGCTTCGCCTCAAGGCCCGCGCCCGAGCCGAGAACGGCCACGTCTGCGTGTTCTTCATCGACGACAACTTCGCCATCAACGTCAAGCGCACCAAGTCGCTGCTGCGCCGGATGATCGCCGAAGGCGCCACGCTGCCCTGGATCGCCCAGATCAGCGTGAACCTACTGCGCGACGAGGAGTTGCTCGATCTCATCGAGGCCAGCGGCGGCCGCTGGATCTTCATGGGGCTCGAGTCGATCGACGCGGGCAACCTCGCGGACGTGCACAAGAGCTTCAACAACCCCGACAGCTACGAGGCGGTCCTGCAAAGTCTGTCCGAGCGCGGCATCTACGCAATCACCTCCTTCATCTTCGGAATGGACCAGGACCAGCCGGGGGTCGCCGCCAAGACTCTGGACGCCATCGAGTCCTGGCCGCCGGGCCTGCCCGTGTTCGGGCTGCTGACACCCTAACCGCCCACGCCCCTCTACGAACGGCTCGATGCCGCGAAGCGGCTCACCCGGCCCAGGCACTGGCTGGATTTTCGGCCCTTTCGGATGGCCTTCGTTCCTCAGTC
>JBFGHG010000734.1:0-2694 GCA_041578395.1 Acidobacteriota bacterium | reverse complement strand
TGGTCCCGGGCGCCCGCGACATCCGGCTGCCGGACCGCCCCGGCACCGCGCCCCTCCGCCAGCAGCAGAGCCGCGGCCCCCAGCACCGCCAGGGCGGTCAAGGCGTCCAGGTGGGCGGAGTTGACCACTTCCTTGAGGACCAGGGGATTCCACGCGTACAGCGCCAGGGCCTGCGCCGGAGCGCCGGCCGCAGGCAGCAATCGCCACAGCAGCAGGATGGTGGCCAGGTCGCAGAGCAGGAAGACCAGCCGCTGCCCCCGCCAGTCCCAGCCGCCCCACCACGACCCCATGGCGAAGGCGGCCTGCGCGGCGGGGGGGTAGACCGTGGGAACCTCGGGATAGCCGATGCGGTCCAGCACCTGACGCGCCGGGGGGGTGTCCAGTTCTTCCGCCAGGGGATGGTAGACGATCAGCGGCAGCTCTTCGGGCGAGTAGCGGTAAGGGTTCTCCCCCGCCAGCACCACCTGGCCGTCCAGCACGTAGCGGTAGACGTCGTTTTCCTGAATCAGCTGGGAGGGAAGCAGCAGGAGGCGGGCCGCCAGGGCCACCGCCACGATCCATGCCGGCCGGGGACCGCCGGCCAGGACGCGGCCGCGCGCCAGGGCCAGCAGTGGCACCCAGGCCAGGGCGTAGAGGGCCAGGAAGGGGAGGATGGGGCGATCGGCGTGCCCCTCGCCGTAGACGAACTGGACGCTGAGCCAGCTCCAGCCGGCGGCTGCCGTCAGGACGGCAACCGCGGCCATCGTCCACACCACGCGGGTCCGGCCGGCGAGCCGGCCGGAGGAAAGCGGTGGCGAGCCACCGCACTCCACTTAGAGCTCCAGCTGGCCGTTGAAGAGCATCTTGCCGAGCTTGAACTTCTGCTCCACCGTGAGGTCCTTGCTCAGCCGGGTGACGAACTTGACCTGCTTCTCGGCGGGGGTCACCAGCGCCCGGCCGTCCTCGCTGCGCGGGAAGACGAACAGCGGCCAGCCGTTGCCCGACTTCGAAGGGGGCACGTACTGGGCCAGCGTGATGCGCCGTTTGCTCTTCTTCAGTTCGAGGTAGCTGGAGTCCTGCAACTCGGCGGTGGTGAGCGCCTCGAGGTCGATCATCTCGGTGGACGACTCGACGGCCAGCGAGACCGCGATCCGGTCGCCGAACGGCGAGTTCTCGACCAGCTGCTCGGCGCCCGCGGCGTCCATCGTCCCGTTGAGCATCCCGAGCCGCGCCAGCGCCATGCGCACCGGCTTGGCGGAGACCAAGCTGACGCTGAAGGCGGCCGTGGTACGGGTGAGCGATCCGGTCGTCCCTCCGTAGGTGCCCGATCCGGCGGGCCGCGAAACAGCGACTCCGCTGCTCCCCTCGGCCCGGGTGGGCGGCGGCGCGGACCCGGCCTGGACTTCGATGGGCATCCGGACGACCTGCGTGCCGGACCAGGCGGAGTCCCGCAGCAGCGACAGCGCCTCCCGCTGGCTCCACTCCTGGTACGGTTTGGAGTCCCAGAAGCGGCCAGCCAGGAGCAGTGTCACCGACAGGAGCAGGACGAGGCCGAGTACGAGCGGCTGGTTGGAGCGGGCTTTCATGACGTTCCCTCCTTGTTCGTCTCCACGGCTGTAGTTTCGATCATAGTGCAACGGCGGCGAGGGCTCAAACGGCCGGAGTCGGCCCTGCGACCGTTCTTCAGAAGGCCAGCGTCTCGCGGGCGGCGGCCAGGACGCGGGCGGCATCCGGCAGGTAGTCGTGCTCTCGCGCGAAATACGGGATGGGGACGTCGAACCCGGTGACCCGCCGCACGGGCGCTTCGAGGGAGAGGAACACGCTCTCCACCAGCCGCGAGACGACTTCGGCGCCGATCCCGCAGCGGCGCGGGCCCTCGTGCACCACCACGGCCCGTCCGGTCTTCTGGACGGAGCCCGCCACGGCCTCGGTGTCCAGCGGGGAGACGGAACAGAGGTCGAGGACCTCCGCGCTGGAGCCGTCGGCCCGTTCGAGGTCCTCCGCGGCTCCCAGCGCGGCTCGCAGAGACGCCCCGTAGCTGATGATCGTCAGATCGTCGCCGGGCCGCGCGATCCGGGCCCGGCCCAGAGCAGGGGGTTCCGCCCCGTTGGTGGCCACTTCTTCGCGGGAGGCGCGGTAGAGCGCCTTGGGCTCCAGGAACACCACCGGGTCGGGGTCGCGGATCGAGGAGATCAGCAGCCCGCGCGCCTGGGCGGGGGTGGACGGGATCACGACCTTCAGCCCCGGCGTGTGGGCGAAGTAGGTCTCGCGGCTTTCCGAGTGGTGCTCCAGCGCCCGGATGCCTCCCCCGTAGGGCATGCGGACGACCAGGGGGCAGTGCAGGCGCCCCCGGGTGCGGTTGCGGAAGCGGGCGGCGTGCTGTTCCAGCTGGTGGAAGGCCTGGTAGGAAAAGCCGGAGAACTGGATCTCGCAGACGGGCCGCAAGCCGTAGATCGACATTCCGATGGCCGCCCCCACGAGCGCCGACTCGGCCAGCGGCGTATCGATGACCCGGCCTTCGCCGAAGCGGTCGATCAAGCCGTCGGTGACCCGGAAGACCCCGCCGTCCCGGCCTACGTCCTGTCCCATCAGCACGACCCGCTCGTCCCGTTCCAGCTCCTCGGCCAGCGCCAGGTTGATGGCCTGGACCATGTTCAGCATCGTCATCAGCCGGCCCTCGCTGCTTCCGGGAAGGAGTTCAGGTGACGCTCGAGT
>JBFGHG010000733.1:0-2712 GCA_041578395.1 Acidobacteriota bacterium | reverse complement strand
TGGGTGCACTCCAGGCCCTCGACTTCGAGATGGGCCTGTGCGGCGTTGAGGAAACCCTCGGGTCGTCCAAGTCCCACCGAGGCATTGAGCCGCGAGTTGACGCCGGTAGCCAGGACCAGCAGCCGGGCCCGCACCGGGCAGGTGCTGCCGGGATCGCCGACTCTCTCGACTTCGACCCGTACTTCGCCGGCATCCACGCAGAGGCTGCGCACCCGTCGCCCGCACTCCAGCCGCGCTCCCGCCGCTGCGGCCTGATCGGCCAGGCTGTGGTCGAAAGCCGCCCGGTCCACCACGTAAGCCAGAAGCTCGGGGTGGGTGTAATCCAGGACGCTCCCCAGGGGAGAATGGAAGCTGAGCCGCTGGATCTGGTTGAGGATCGCGCCGCGAGGCAGCTCCAGGGTGCGGAAGGCTTCGGCACCGATGATTCCGGTGCAGATCTTGCCGCGTCCGATCCGGCCGCGCTCGTCCAGCAGCACCGTATCGAAGCCCTGGGCGGCCATCCGCTGGGCGAAACGAAGGCCCGCCGGTCCCCCTCCCACGACGACTACGTCATGCATGCCACCACCACTTCTGATTCCGCGCGTGCGCGTGAGCGGCCAGTCTATCATCTGCCCTCGATCGCCATCCCCACCGGAAGTGAATACGCTTCGCGCCTGTCACTTACAGGCAGAGCCCATCTCTGCCGCGGGGCACTGTGACCTGCCCCGAGAATCACCGGCTCGCCGGACGGCGGGAAGTCGGGTCCCGAAGAGGTGGAATAGACCGCTCTCGATTTGCCCGCAAGCCCCCCTTACCGGCCCGCCGATCTTAGCACACCCCCCCAGACACCTTTTGTGCGCAGGTCCACCTTTTCGGCGTCGATTCGGACCATTCCCTCCGCCCGGGATTGCAATCCCGATGCCTGACCCCGCCGGAGCCGCGCCGCTATACTGTCGGCAGCCGCCGAAGGCGGTCCAGGATCGGAGAAGGATGCCGAAGCAGGCGGAAGAGTTCTTGCAATCGCTGCTGCGCGGCGGCCCCCCGGGCTGGCCGGGGGAGGAGGGCGAGCAGTTCGAAAGGGATTTCCTGGAGGCCTGCCGCAGCCACGGCGTGGCGCCCCTCCTCCACCATCGGCTCACGGAAATCGGCGGCTGGAACACCTGGCCCGAGCGGCTGCGCCTCCGGCTGAAGTCCGAGGAGGGGGGCGCCCTGCTGCTGAAGGAGGTGTTGGACCGCGAGCTGCGGCGAGTGCTCGAGGCGCTGGCGGAAGACCACGTCTCATGCCTGCTGCTCAAGGGCGCGGCCGTGGCGCGCACCGCATATCCCGCGCCTCACCTGCGGCCGCGCAGCGACGCCGACCTGTGGGTGCGCCCGGCGGACCGGCCCGCTCTGGAGACTTGCCTCGAGCGCCTCGGCTATCTGCCGGCGCCCGCGACCGGCGCCGAATTGATCCAGGCTCAGAAGGGATTCCAGCGCACCGACCGCTCGGGCGTCCGCCACCTGCTGGACGTCCACTGGAAGATCAGCAACGTGCAGCTCTTCGCGGAGGTGCTGACCTTCGACGAAGTCTGGCCCCGGCGCCGGCCGGTGCCCGGGTTGGGACCGGCGGCCCACACCCTGGAGCCGGCCACCGCGCTGCTGTTCGCCTGCCTGCACCGCGTGGCCCACCACGGGGCCAGCCTGCGGCTGATCTGGCTGCGCGACATCCAGGGGCTGGCGGCACGGCTCGACGGCGAGCAGGTGGAGGCTTTCATCGGACTGGCCCGCGCCAAGGACCTGCGCGCCGTCTGCCGGGACGGCCTGGCCTGCGCCCTGAACGCCTTTCCCGAGCCGCCGGTGTGCGACGAACTGCTGGAGTGGGCAAACCGGCCCACCAGCAGGGAGGAAGCGAGCGGGCGCTTCCTCGAGCGGGCCGACGTCCGGGCGGCCATTTTCCTCTCCGACTTCCGGCAGCTCGGAACCGCCGACCGCCTCCGCTTCGTGAAGGAACACCTCTTTCCCAGCCCGGAGTACATGCTCCAGCGCTACGGCGGCCGCACCCGGCTGGCACTGCCCCTGCTCTATCTGCGCCGCGCCCTGGAAGGGGGCTGGCGAATCCTCCTGAAACGGTGAGGGATGCGCTTTCCGGACGAGCTGGACGAATCCCGGCGCCAGCGGAAAGTCGGGGCTTCACGCTGGACGGCGACCCGCAGGGCGCGCGCAAGTCGGGAGCCGGCTGAGCGCCTCTTTCCCGGGAGGCCCGCTTCCTTCAGTTACAATGCGGAAGCATGAGGCGGATCACCGTAGCCGGCTGCATTCTGACTGCCACCCTGCTCGCCGCGCAGGCCCAGTCGTGGGACGTCCCCTATCGCCAGACCGAGATCGTGCTGGACGGCCACCTCGAGGAGTGGGAGGGAGTCCCCCGGCTGGTGCTGGCTCCCGGCAGCGCGGGCATTTCCCAGCAGGGGAGCTTCGGCGAAGGCGATCTGAGCGTCACGCTTCGGGCCATGTGGGACGAAGAGAACCTCTACGTGGCGGTCGAGTGGCGGGACGACCGCTGGGACGTCCGGGAGGTGCGGCGGCGGGACTCGGTCTTCGTCACGCCCGACAGGCGGCGCCGGGACCGCATGCTCTTCTTCGACAACCTGAGGCTGCAGATTCACGAGCTGGAGTTCGACTACCTGCTGTGGGTCTCTCCCCGCGTGGAAGGCCAGGGCCCCTACTTCTGGCACCGGCGGCTGCTGGGGGCCAGAG